>CAZTLD010000278.1:0-1510 GCA_964614395.1 uncultured Zetaproteobacteria bacterium | reverse complement strand
GCCGACACCGTGGCCGACGACTGCTGCACCGCAAGCGCCCGCGCCCGCACGAGGATCTGCTGGAGGCCATCGAGCGCCGCCGCAGTGGCGCGTAGCCGGCTTTCGGCAAGCGCGGCGGCCTGCTTGGCCGATGCGGTGCGTGCAAGCTGCGCGTCGCGCAGCAGGGCCTCGCGGTAGCGCACCGGATCCTGCGTCGGATCCACGACGGCAGCGCCCGAGCTGATCTGCCGCTCGAGCTTCAGCATCTCGCGCTTGTGGCTTTGCGCGCCGCCCAAGAGGTGTTGCAAGAAAAGCGCGTCGGCAATCCTCATCGCACCACCCCGAGCAACGCGGCCAACATTTCGTTGACCGCGTTGATCACCTTCGCCGAGGCTTCAAACGCGCGCTGATAGCGGATCATGTTCACGAGCTCCTCGTCCGTTTGCACGCCGCTTACCGCCGCGCGCCGCGCGCGCGCAAGCTCGAGCACCCCTTTGGCCTGCTGCGCGGCCTGCTCGGCCTCGTGCGCCCTAGTCCCGAAATCGGTGATCCACTGCGCCGCCTGCCCCGTCCACGCATCGGCAAGCGCGGCGATCGCCGCCGCCGCCCGGTTATCGGCCGGTGCGGTCTGTCCGGTGGCCGGATCCGGATATCCGGCGAAGGCAAAGCCCGCATCCCGCGCCAGATCCGGCGCAAGCTGCATGTCTGCCGCGCCCGTGGCTTGAAACACGCCGCCCAGCGCAAACGCGGCGAGAAATCCGCTCGTGTCTTGGCCGAACGCGATCGTCGCCCCGCCGATTCCTTGCACATGCAACGCGCCCGCGGCATCGACGGAAGCCGCCACATTGGGTATTGCGTTGAGCTGGGCGGCAATGTCTTGCATCGTCGTGAGGCCCGGCGTGATCGTAATCGTCGTGCCGCCGGGATTGAGCGGGTTGCCTGCGGCGTCCAGCACATGCACGACGAACGCGCCCGCCTGAATCCGCGCTGCCAGCGGATTGGGCTGCGCCGGATCGGTAAGCGGCAGCAAGGGCTGGCTTGCCGCGCTCGTCCACTGCGGGCGCGGCGCGCTTCCGTGCGCGCGGTTGACGGCCCATGCAAGATCCCGCGCCATTTGATCCAGCGCCCCGCGCAGCGTTTGAATGTCTTGCCGCGCCTGCACAAGCCCGCCGATCTCGCCCCGCAGCGGGGCTTGGATCGGGGCCTGCGTTTCGGCAAGGGCGAGGTTTCCGCTTGCATCCACCACGAGGTGGCGCGCCTTTCCTCCCTGCACGAGCAGATCGCCCGAGGCGAGCTGCAGCATCGGCTCCCCGTTGGCGCTTGGGATCCACTGCACGGAAATGAGCGCGGCGAGCTTGCGCACCGCCGCATCCCGCTGATCGCGCAGGTCGTTGGCCGGCGCGCCGGGGCGCGCGTTGGACGCCTCCAACCTTTGGATCTCGCGATTCAGCGCCGCGATCTGATCGAGCAGCGCGTTGGCCTGCGTCACCCGATCCCGCAGCTGCTGGTCGAGGCGCACGAGTGCTGCGTC
>CAZTLD010000277.1:0-1517 GCA_964614395.1 uncultured Zetaproteobacteria bacterium | reverse complement strand
CGTTCGCCCGCCCGCGCAAGCGCCTCGGCCACGATCCCGCGCCAATGCGCGGCCTTTTCGCCGAACAGCGCGATCTCCACCTGCATCTCGCCGCCGCGGCACTCCGCGAACAACGCATACGGCGCCACGCGCCCGTGGCGCGCGCGCGGCTGCGTGCTTTCGGGGAAAAGGTGCGCATAGGCGCAGCCGTCGCTGAGCACGCAGCGCTCGCAACGGCTCGTCGCCGGATCGAACAGGCATGCCGCGCGCTTGAGCGCGCGTCCGAACGCCCCGCGCCACGCCGATCCCCAAAAGCGCAACTCGTCCATCGCGCCCGAAGCCGGCGCGAACGCCAACCGAAACGCATGCACCGCGATCATCGCCCGCGATCCTGGCCCACCGCGCGCCGCGGCGGGAGATTCACCATATGGGGATTCACGCCGGCCAGCCCGAAGCGCCCCTCGCCCACCTTCACGATCTCGAACGGGCGCGCGCCCTCGCTGCCCAGCGCCGCGCGCAGCGCCTTGTTGATCTCGGAGCGCCACTCCGCAAATCGCTGCGGATCCAGCTCCCCTTTGATCCCGAACGCGCCCTCGTGCAACCGCTCCGCATGGCCGGTGGCAAGCGAATGGGGATAGAAGGCCGCAAACTCCTCCCAGCGGATCGGATCCAGCTTGCCGCCCGGCCATCGCCCGGCCTGGCCGCGCGCGATCACCGCGCAATAAAGCGCGAAAAGCGCCGGCGCAAGCCGCACCCGCACGCCGTTCGCCACAAGCGTTCGCTGCTCGGCGTCCAGCGCAAGCTCCGGCCGCCGCTGGGCGGCGTCCGCCAGCGCAAGCGTCTGCCGGTAGCCGCCCTCGGCCGCGAACAACGAATCCGGCAGCCGCGCGCGCAGCTTCAACACCGGAATCTCGGCGAGAAGCACTCGGGCCTTGGCCGCATCCGCGCACTGGCCGTCGGCAAGCTCAATCTCGCGCGCATGCGGCGGGGGATAGAAGAACTCGGGATGCCCCTCGAACGCCGGATCCACGAGCACGTGGCTCATTTCGTCCTCGTCGCGCGCAAAAAGGCTGAACGCATAGCCGAGGAAAAAGCTCATCGTCTTGCGCCCGCCGGCGATCGAGGCGTGCACGCGGATCGCGTCGTCACTCGTAAGCAGCCGCATCCAGCGCACGCAGGCATCCGCGATCGCGATGTGATCCTCTTCGCTGTGGATGTCCGCCACTGCCTGGCCGTCCGCATCGGCGGCGACGTCCACCTCAAGCGCCGGCTCCGGCATCCGATAATCTTGGCAGAAGCGGGCAAGCCATCCGCCATCGGCGAGCGTTTCGCGAATGCGCGCCGCGCCCACGGCCGTCGTGATCGCGACGATGCGCGGGATGCGCGCCGAGGGATCGCGCCGCACGAGCGCATAGAGCGTTTCCGTGATCACCTGCGGCGATTGCCCCACCACCGCCAAGAGCACGGTGGGCTTGCTCGGACGTTCGCGCTGCGGATGCTCCCTCATCCCCTCCCCCAGCGCATGCGTCAAGTAGAAC
>CAZTLD010000276.1:0-1523 GCA_964614395.1 uncultured Zetaproteobacteria bacterium | reverse complement strand
CCACGCCCAGCACCACGCACTCCAGCTCGTCGCCCACCTGCACGCGCGCAAGCGCCGCTTCCGGCTCCTCCGTCCACGATAGATCGCTCATGTGCACGAGACCATCGAGCTCCTCGCCCACGCGCACGAACACGCCGAAGTCGGTCTTCGAGACCACCGGCCCCTTCACGCGCGAGCCGACCGGATGCTCGGAAAGCCACACCTCCCACGGATTCGGGCGCGCGCCCTTGTAGCTGAGCAGCATCCGCCGCTCCTCAGGGCGAACTTCCAGCACCACCGCATCCACGAGCTCGCCTTCGGCCACGATCTCGCTCGGGCGCACCCGCTTGCGCGTCCAGCTCAGCTCTTCGGCCGGAATCCAGCCTTCCACGCCCGGCTCGATCTCCACCAGCACGCCGCGCTCGAAGGTCTTCAGCACCCGCGCCGCCAGGCGCATCCCCGGCTGATAGCGCGCCGGCACATCGGCCCATGGATCCGGCTCCAAAGCCCGCAGTGACACAGCGATGCGCCCCGCCTCAGGGTCCAGCTCCAGCACCTTCACGCGCACCTTCTGACCGACCTTGAGCGCCTCCCGCGGATGCCCCAGACGCCGCCACGCGATCTCCGAGACATGCAGCAGCGCATCGACCCCTTCGCGCAATTCCACGAACGCGCCGAAATCGGTCATCCGCCGCACCACGCCTTCCACCACATCGCCAACCTTCGTTTCCGCAAAGAACGCTTGCCTTGCCTGCTCCTGCTGCTCGGCCTGCACCGCCTTGCGCGAAACCACGATGTCCGGACGCGGGCGCCGACGGGCGCTGAGCACCTTCACCGCAAACGGCCCGGCGCGCAGCTCCTCTTCCACGTTTCTTCGCGGATGCAATGCCGACTCCGACCACGGCATGAACGCCACCAGCGGCCCGATGCGCACCGAAAACCCGCCCTTTTGCGGGCCGATGAGCTCGGCGATCACGGGCTCGCCGCCTGTGAGCGAAGCCTCCACCGCCTCCCAGGCCTCCTCGCGCTTGGCCGCCACGACCGACACGCGCACGCCGGCCTCGCCGCCAAAGCCCACGACCACGGCTTCCACCTCGTCGCCGACGCGCGGAAGCGCAAGCCCCGCCTCCTGCCACTCCTGAATCGGCACCGGCACCTCGGCCTTCGCGCCAACGTCCAGAAACACATCGCGCTCGTCGAGACCAGCCACCACACCGCGCACGCGCGCGCCCTTGCGGAAACGGGGGGTTGCCTCCTCGGCGAGCAAGCGCTCGAGATCCAAGCGCTCCTCTTGGGAGCCTTCCGTGCTCTCGTTCGGCTGTGCGCCGTTGTCCAGCTCAGCCGTCATTGCGTTCCTCCTTCGCGCATTCAATCAAGCCGCGCCGCGCCAGAATCTGCAGGATGCGGTCGCAGACTTCATCGGGGCGCATCGTGGTCGTGTCGATCACGATCGCATCGTCGGCTGCGCGCAGCGGCGCAGTCTTGCGCGCCGCATCGCGCGCGTCACGCGCGCGGATGTCTTCGACGATCGCCTCAAGGTCCGC
>CAZTLD010000275.1:0-1530 GCA_964614395.1 uncultured Zetaproteobacteria bacterium | reverse complement strand
CGTCCTTGAACATTCGCCGACGCATCATGTCCCAAGCGCGCTCGTAGGCGCGCGCGATCTTCAAGGTCTCCGGATCCACGGTCCCGCGGTCGCCCAGCGGCAGGTAAATGTCCACCGGCTGCGTGCGCCCCACCACGCGCACGCGATCGATGAAACGGGCGTGGATCGCCTCCCGCACGAGCAGATAGGTCTCCCGGCTCATCAGAATCGGCACACGATAGACCTTACACACGCCTTCCAGTCTCGATGCGAGGTTCACATTGTCGCCCATGATCGTGTAGTTCATGCGCTTTTCCGTGCCCATGTTGCCGACGAGCATCTCGCCGCTGTTGATCCCGATGCGCATATGCACGGCCGGAAGCCCCTCCTGCGCCCAAAGCGCGCGCAGCTCCGCGAGCCGCTGTTGCTGCGCGAGCGCCGCCCGCACCGCGCGCAGCGCGTGATCCGGCATCTCGATCGGCGCGCCGAAGAAGCTGATGATCGCATCGCCTTCGTATTTGTCGATCGTGCCGCCGAACTCGAGGATGATGTCGCTCATCTCGCCCAGATAGCGGTTGAGAAAGTGCACGAGCTCATCCGGCCGCATGCGCTCGGAGAACGTGGAAAATCCCGCGATGTCCGAGAACATCGCGGTCATGAAGCGCACCTCGCCCCCGAGCCGCATGTATTCGGGATGCTTTTCCAGCACCGCCACGACCTCGGGCGCAAGATAATGCGCAAAGGCGTCGTGAATGAACGCGCGCTTGTAGGCCTCGATCACATAGCGCAACAGCGCCACCGGCAACGTCGCCGCTAGCGTCCCTACGATGAGGTAGCTCACCTTCATCCACACGCCCCAACGCACAAACAGCCAATACCCCAGCGCCAGCACCACGAGCGGCCCGCCGATCACCGCCGCCGATTGCGCCACCGCCCCGCGCCGATACACCACCGCGCCCAGCACGAGCGGCAAAAGCCACGCCGCAAGGTATTCGCCGACGACCACGGCATCCGGGCGTTGAAGCGCCTTGTCCTCCAGCACATTGGCGATCGCCGCCGCATGGCCCTCCACTCCGGGAAACGCCGCATCGAACGGGCTGGGTCGGAAGTCGTACACGCCGATTGCGGTTGCGCCCACGAGCACATAGGCGTCGCGAAGGAGGCTTGCGTCGGCGCTTCCGGCAAGCACCCGCCATGCCGGCACGTGCGCAAAGCTTCCGCGCGGCCCGTAATGGTTGAGCAGCATCTTGCCCGTTTCGTCGGTCGGAATGCGATGATTGGCGATCTGGATACCGTCCACGCCTGCAGGCCCTGCGCGCACGATCGCCTCCGGCCAACCCATCCCGGCTCGCAAAAGCTGCAAGTCCAGGTTCGGATAGCCGACATCACCAATGCGCGCCACGAGCGGCACGCGCCGCACCATGCCGTCCGAATCCGGAAAGAAGTTGAAGAACCCTTGCGCCGCGCCCGACGCCGCCAACGGCGCGATGTTGCCCTCGATCGCGCGCATTTCAGGCGGGCCGATGAGGCGCTTTCCCCCCTCGATGCGCA
>CAZTLD010000274.1:0-1533 GCA_964614395.1 uncultured Zetaproteobacteria bacterium | reverse complement strand
CCTGACGCCGCGGGCGCTTTCAGGCCTTGGCATCGCATACATAGGGCGCAAGTAGGCGCTCCAGCGCCTCTTCGAACGGATCAGGCCAGCGAAACTCACCTTGCCGGCCCGGAATCCGGTACGTTTGTGCCGGCCTTGCGCCTTCCATCGTGTAGGCCAATACGGGGACGCCGAAGCCGAGCATGCGCTGGAAGTTGTCGTGCATGTCGCAAAACCACGGCTTGTCGGCGAACTCGGGGAACATCGGCGCCACCAAGCAGGTTTGCGCCAACCGGCTGGAGGCGCTCCGCATCACATGGATGCGCGCGTCCATGTCCTTTTTGCTCACGCGCCAGGTCTTGCACTCCAGATGCAGCAAGATCCCGTTGACCAAGACCAGCACCACGTCCCACTCCGCGCCCGGCACCTTCGCGTTGAGGCGAAGCTCGCGAATCACTTTGGCGAGTGCGGGCCTTTCGGCCAAGAAACGGCGAATGCGATTCGCCACCGCGCGCTCGAAGCGAGGGCCGATGTTCGGCCGCCCTCGATCCGTCCACCAGCCCTGCGCGATCAGTTTCGCCTTGTCCGCCCGCGCGATGCCGGGCGAGGGCAGGCGAGGCGCAAACTCGCGAATCAGGCGCACGATCCTCGGATAGGCCGCGAACTTGGCCTCCCGCGGTAGCGGCTTGCCCGCCAGATCCTCAAGGATCGGCGTCATGCGTTGATTGAAAGCCTGCTTGCTCTCCCGAGACCAGGCATTGAAGCCCGGCCAGTGCGCCCGGGCTTCCTCCTCCGCGCCCCGCCTTTTCGCGCTGGCATGCACGAGGGCCGTGAATGCCGCATCGCGACCATAGGGATCTGGCGGCGGCGGGTCGCGCCAAGGGAGCGGCTCCGATACGCTTTCGATCTCCCGACCAGCCGCCCGCACGATCTCCTCAAGCCTGAGCATGCGCTCGGCATCGTAGGCCACCGTCCGCATCGGCCCGCCGACATGCTGCTCGCGCACTTGCACCCGCGCCGGACGATCGTCGCCATAAAGGAAGCGAACCGGCTTGCCCAGCTCGCGCCAGGGGCGCGCGGCCAGCGCTAGGCCGAACGGCGTGAGCTTCTGGCCGCCGTTGAGCACGATGTTCAGTGTCCTGTAGTTCCCACCATGCCGTTCCAGCCACTGAGCCAATGCCCGTTTCACGGCGCGGGGATCGTTGATGTTGCCCTCGATGGGCCCTCGGATGCTTTCAATGCCGCGCCCTTTGAGCACGGCGATGGCGCCGTTGGCCCAGCCCTGCCGGGATGCCAGATCGCTCTCCAACCACAGCACCTGATCTCCTTTTTCGGCGAACTGCAGGATCGGCGGCAGGTTGGCGACGTTTTGCCCCGTAGCCACGGCGACGAACAGGTTCATCGCCTCCTCCCCATCACCTGGATTTTTATGAAAAGGCCGACCGGCTGCGTCAACCACGGCGGCCGACCATGACGGAATGTAACGGCCAAGCGGTCATCTTTTGAGCAGCGCGGCGATCCGCGCGCCTTCTTCGGCGAGATGCTTGGGCGCGA
>CAZTLD010000273.1:0-1543 GCA_964614395.1 uncultured Zetaproteobacteria bacterium | reverse complement strand
CGGCAAGCTCGGCCTCGATCCTGCGCGCATCGGCCTCGGCGGCGCGAAGCGCACGCTCCGCCTCCCGCGCCTCAATGCGCGCAAGGAGCGCCCCCCTTTTCACCGCATCCCCGACATCCACGAACACCTTCTCGATGCGCCCGGCAAGCTCGGCGGCGATCACCGCCTCGCGCGTGGTGCGCACCACACCGAAAAAAGGCTCCGTGATCTCCACCGTTTGCACTGCGGCGACAGCCGTGCGCACCGCGCGCGCCTGCGGCTCCGCTTGGTGCTGCGCCTCTTTGCTGCACGCCGCAAGCAACACGCCCAAAACGACGATCCCGCGCCGCATCAGCGCCCCTCCTTCCAACCCTCAAGGATCAGCGCGCACATGCGCGCCGCTCTCTCCTCAATCGCCTCCGGCGGAAACGCTTTCTCATCCACGCGCGAAAGCGCGGGATAGCTGAGGAAAAAGAAGCTGTTGACCATCGCGGGCACGAGCGCCACAAGCTCCGGCGCCACCCAAGCTGCAAGCCTTCTCTCCTGTTGCGCGCGCTCTGCCAACGCGCGCATGCGCGCGAAGAAGCGGCCGAACACCTCGGCGACGATAGTGCTGCCCGCCTCCTCGTCGCCGTCGGCCATCGCCCGCAACACCAGCCGCGCGATCGCCGCTCGCCTTTGCATCAGCGCCATCTCCGCTTGCTGGTAGCGCGCGATCGCCTGCACGGGATCCTGGACCTCTTCGCCTTCCAGGACTGTTGCAAGCTCCTCGCACGCGCGCTCGAGCACCGCGCGATACAGCGCCGCCTTCGTCGGAAAGTGGTGAAACACCGCCGCCTTGCTCACGCCAGCCTGCGCGGCGATCTCCCGGACTGATGCGGCGTGATAGCCGCGCTTGCCGAACACGCGCTCCGCCGCATCGAGAATCGCATCCGCTGCGCCCGCCACTGCACGCCTCCTGACCGACCGGTCGGTCAAATCTCGGCCCACATGAGACCCGCGTCAACCCGCGGGTCTAGCGCAGGAAGCGCTCCAGCCCGAACAGCCGAATCGCGTTGGCGGTCGTTTGCTCTGCGATCATTTCAACCGAAGTGCCGCGCGCGGCGGCAAGCGCTTCTGCGGTGTAGCGCACGAACGCAGGCTCGTTGCGCCGCCCGCGCACCGGCTGCGGCGCGAGATACGGCGCATCCGTCTCCACCAGCAGGCGATCCTCCGGCACGATCTTCGCCGCCTCGCGGATGTGCGCGTTGCGCGGATAGCTGAGGTTGCCGGAAAACGAAATCATCATGCCGAGCGCCAAGGCCCGCTTGGCGATCTCGGGAGTGGAGGAAAAGCAGTGCATCACGCCGCCCACTTCGTGCGCCTTTTCTTCCTCGAGCACGGAAAGTGTGGCTTCGTCCGCCTCGCGCATGTGGATTACCAAGGGTTTGCCCACGAGCCGGGCTGCGCGCACATGCGCGCGCAGGCGCGCGATCTGCGCTTCAGGCGGCACACGCTGGCGGTAGAAGTCCAAGCCCGTTTCGCCGATCGCGACGCAATCCGAGGCCTCGGCAAGCTCAGCCAG
>CAZTLD010000272.1:0-1545 GCA_964614395.1 uncultured Zetaproteobacteria bacterium | reverse complement strand
AGCGGAGGCTTGCCGGCATCCGCTGGCAGGGCGTGGTGTGGACCACGCTCGGGCGGGACCATGCCGAGGACCATGGCGGCGTGGAGGCGACCTGGCGCATCAAGGCCGGCTTCGTTTCGGAAGTTGCGGCCAGCGGCGGGGTCATCGCCGTCAACGCCGACGATCCTGAGATCATGCAACGCGCGCCGAAAGGTGCGTGGCGGTATGGCCGCGAACATGCCGATCTTAGTTGGCAAGCGCCGAAACCAGGCGTGCTGCGAGTGCGCTGGAGCGAAGGTGAGGCAGAGATTGCGCCGATCCCGCGGGGCGGCTTCCATGCCGAGAACATTGCGGCGGCGGTGCTGCTCGCCTGGAAAGCGGCGGGCATTCCGCCCCAGGACGCGGCACGGGCATTGGCCGGCGTAAGCCCCCCGCCTGGGCGGCTGGAGCCAGTGGCGGAGGGCGTGTTCATCGACTACGCGCATACGCCGGAGGCGCTGCGCCGGATGCTTGAAGATGCGCGGCGCTTGGCGACAAGGCGGGTGCTACTCGTCTTTGGCTGCGGCGGCGAGCGCGACCGGGGCAAGCGCGCGCCGATGGGCGCGGTGGCGGCGCAACTTGCCGACCAGGTGTGGATCACGAACGACAACCCGCGAGGCGAGTCGCCGGAGGCGATTGCGCGCGACATTTTGGCGGGCGTGCCGGCGCATGCGCGTGCGCGGGTGCGGGTAGTGCTGGATCGCGCCAAGGCGATCGCCGAGGCCGTGGATGCCCGGGGCGAGGGCGATGTGCTCGTGATCGCCGGCAAGGGCGCGGAGTCCACGATGGAGGTGGCAGGACGCGTGGTTCCGTGGAGCGACGCCGAGGCGGTGCGCCGGGCGATGGGAGGCAAGGCATGCGCATCTCCCCTCGCTTGATCAGCGAGGCCGTGCCCGGCCGTTGGATCGGGGCTCCGCGAAGCGCGGCGGCGCAGCTTGCGCTCGACACGCGCCATTTCACGCCCGGTGATGCGTTTCTGGCGTTGGTCGGCGCGCGTTTCGACGCGCATCGCTTCGCGCACGAAGTCGCAGATGAGGCCGCGTGGCTTGTCGGCGAGGAGGCGCGCGCCCGCGCCGCTGGCTGGGACGCATTGGATGCGCCGCAGTATCGCGTGCGGGTGGACACGCTTGAGGCGCTCGGCGAGATCGCGCGCGCCGCGCGGCGGAGGATCAACGGCTGCGTGGTCGCGATCACCGGATCGGTAGGGAAGACGACGACGAAGTCGATGCTGACGGCGATGCTCAGGGCCACGGTGGGGCGGGTGCATGCGACGGTCGGCAACGAAAACAACCTCGTGGGCGTGCCGAAAACGGTGCTTGCCGCCCCCGAGGATGTGCGCGTGCTCGTGCTGGAGCTGGGCACGAATCAGCCCGGGGAGATCGCGCGCTTGAGCGCCATCGCAATGCCCGATGTGGCCGTGATCACCGCGATCGCCCCCGCGCACCTTGCGGGGCTGGGAAGCCTTGAGGGCGTGGCGCGCGAGAAAGCCGCGCTTTTGCAGGCCTGCAAGGAGGGTGTGGCCGTGGT
>CAZTLD010000271.1:0-1551 GCA_964614395.1 uncultured Zetaproteobacteria bacterium | reverse complement strand
ACGCACCGCTTTCCAACACGATCATGCGCGCATCGCGCGCCACGCCTTTGTTTGCCCTCTATGCGCTTTTCGGCTTCGTTTTCATCGCGGCATGCATCGGGATCCTCGCGGCGGCAAGCCTCCTTTTGGCCAAGGTGCATCCCGCGCTGATGGCTGTCGGGGTGTTCGTGGGCGCTTTGGTGATCATGCTGATCACGGCCCGCCTATGGATGGCTTCGGTGAACATCGTGGCCGAGGGCGCATCCCCGTGGCGGGCGATCAAACGCGCTTGGCGCGCCTTCGGTTGGTGGGCTGCGGCAAGGTTCTGGGGCAATCTCCTTTTCCAGCAAATCGTTTTCATGGTCGTGATCTCGGCGATCGCATCGCTCACCGCAGGTTCGCTGGTCGCGACCCTATTCGGCGCGCTGCAACAGAACGCAGCCGCCCAAGGGGCGGGGCTTGCGCTCGGCATCGTGAGCGCGTTGGGATGGCTGCTTTTGATCGCGGCGATCGTCGGCGGGTTCATGGGCTTTGCGATGCTGGCCACCGCGGCGATGTTCCATGAGGAATGCATCGGCGCCTACCGGCCGGAGATCGAGCCGCCGTCCAAGACCTCATGGGTGGCATCCGGCGCGGTGGCGTTGGGTTTCGGGCTTTTGTTCGCGCTGCCGGGAGTGCAGTCACCGCACGCCCCCTCAGCGCCCGCGCTGCCTTCCGCGCCTTCGCCCGCCCCTTCTCAGGCCGTGCGCACGCCCAAGCCCGAAAACCGCCGCGCGCCGGCGCCAAGCGGCGATGCCGCCGCGCATCGCCGCGCGGCATGGCAGGCGTGGCTTGCCGGCGACGACATCCGCGTCATCCGCGAGGCCGACAAGGCCCTGAGCGCGTCGTTCGATTCCGCCATCCGACCAGGCGATGAAGCCCAAAAATGGAAGGCCAAAGCATGGACATACGCGATCCGAGCATGGGCGTATCATCGCATGGGGGATGAGCGCAACGCGCGGGCGAGCCTCACTTCCGCCTGCGCGTGGGGGCATGCGCCGAGCTGCGCGGTGCTGGAGAGCTTGCGATGAAAGCGCTGGCCCTCCTTGCTTGGCTTCTCGGCGCGTCGCCGGCATGGAGCGCGGACGCGATCATCGAGTGCGTGCTTCCTGATGGCTCCCGCTACTTCACCGACACCGGCCCTTGCCCCGCAGGAAGCCGCCCTGCCGCGCCAAAGAAGCGCGAGAGCATCGGGGCTCCCCTTTCTTCGCCGGAAAAGCCAACCGCGCATGCATCTCAGCGGCATCCTTCGCACACGGCTGCATCCGGTCGCGCTCGTCATGAGGACGCATCGGGATCAAAAACGCGCGCCGATCCGTGGGAGCGGCCGGACTTTCCCGCCCCGCCGCCGCTATGACTCGGGCCGCAGCGCGGACGCGCCGCCAAGGTACGGGCGCAGCGCCTCCGGAAGATACAGCGCCTCGCCGTCCCAGTGGTTCTCCAACAATGCGGCCAACGTGCGCCCCACCGCCAAGCCGGAGCCGTTGAGCGTGGCCACAGGCTCGGGCTTTTGCCCCGCGCGCTTGTAGCGGA
>CAZTLD010000270.1:0-1560 GCA_964614395.1 uncultured Zetaproteobacteria bacterium | reverse complement strand
CGCCGTGGATCCGTCGGACGACGCATTCTTCCGCGAAGTGGGCTTCGTGCTGGGGGGCTGCGGGCTTTTGGCCAATCTCACGATCCGCGAAAACATTTTGCTTCCGCTGCTCGATCATGGCCGCGAGAGCGAAATCGAGGCGGTTGAGCGCGAGATCGAGCGTTGGGCTGAAGTTTGCGGGATTCGCGAGATCCTGGATCGGCGCGCGGGCGAGGAGCCGGCCGAGGTGCACGCGCATGTCGCGCTGCTTCGCTGTAGGGTTCTTCGCGTGAAGGCGATCGTGCTCACGAACCCGACGCTTGGCATGCGCCGCCCCGCGCGTGAGGCGTTCGGCCGCCGCCTGCGCGAGGCGGTGCGGGATCTCGGCGCCGCAGCCCTCGTGATCGCCACCGACGCGCCGGAAACTTGGCTTGCGGCGGAGGGCGCATGAGGGTCGCCTACGCCGCCAAGATGCTGCACGGCATGGAGCGCCGCGTGGGCTGGTTTTTGTTGATTGGGTTCGTTGCGGCGCTGGCAGTGTTGATCGCGCTTTCCATCCGCGCCGATGTGTTCGCAAGGAAGATTTACCTTACGATCAAGCCGCCGACGGCCTCCGGCTTCTACGAAGGTCAGCCGGTGCGGCTGCAGGGCTTTCGCGTGGGCTGGGTGGATGATCTCGGTTTGAACGAAGAGGGCGCGTGGGTGCGGCTTGCGGTGCTGGCGCGCTATCAACCGCTCATCAGGGCGGATGCGCGCGTGCGGCTCGCGAAGGAGGGCGTGATTGGCGAGCAGTTCGTCGAGATTTTGGGCGGCAAGGCCGAAGGACTCGTGCAGGACAGGGCCGAGCTTCCGTTCGAGCCGGAAACGACGCTGGAGAAGTTTTTGGAAAGCATGAAGCCGGTCGTTGAGCAGGCCAAGCAGATGCTCGCCGATGCGGCGGGCTTCATGCATTGGCTGAACGATCCGTATGGCTCCGCCAAGCAGCTCGTTGCGCATTTGGAGCAAGGCGCGCGCGGGCTGCGCGAGGAGGAGATCGCGCGCCTTACAAGACGCTTGGCCGATCTCACGCAAAGGCTTGATGCGCTTGTCGCCGAGGCCCATCGCGCGGGGCTTGCGAGGAACGCAAGCGAGGCGGCGCGCGGCATCGGCCAGCTCGCCGAAAGCGCCGCGCCGTTCGTCAAGGAGATCAGCGATCGGCGCAAAGGCTTCGCGGACAAGATCGAGCGGCTTTTGCAGGCGACGGCCGATTTGGAGACGAGGCTCGATCGGCTGGCCGAGGCCGCCGAGCCTGAGGTGCCCGCGATTGCGGCGGAAACGCGCGCCACATTGGCCGAGGTGCGCAAGCTCGCCTCGGATCTCAGGCGCTCGTGGCTGGTGGGCGGCGGGAAAGAGCCTCGGCCGGAGATCGTCTTGACGCCCGGGAGCGCGCAGTGAGGCGTGCGCTTGCGGCGCTGTTGATCGCGCTTGTCGCCGGCTGCGGCGGAAAGAAGCCCGTGGCGCCGGAGAACCCGCACCTTGCCCGCGCGAAGGCCTTCTATGCGGACGGCGCGCGCTTGCTTGCCGACAGGCGGTTTGCGGCTG
>CAZTLD010000269.1:0-1561 GCA_964614395.1 uncultured Zetaproteobacteria bacterium | reverse complement strand
ACGACAGGCGGCGCAAGCTACGCGATGAAGCGCCAGCAGTTCTGGCTTCCGCACGGCTACCTCGCTTGGCCCATCGGCGAGCGGCTTGCGCTGGGCATAGCGGTCAACACCCCGTTTGGGCTGACGACGGACTGGACGGGATCGGGCGCGCTGTTCACCTCGCCGGCTCTCAGGGGCGATTCAATCACGCTGAGCAAGCTGGAGATCCTGCACGTCAATCCCAGCCTCGCTTGGGCCGTGGGCGATCGCTGGCGGCTTGCCGCCGGCTTGAGCTTCTACCGCGCCAACAAGGTGGCGCTGGATTCGGCGGTGGTCGCGATCCACGGCCAAGGCTCCGGCTGGGGCGGCAATCTGGCTGCGCACTATCGGGGCGAGCGCTTCCGGTTCGGCATAAGCTACCGCTCCCGCGTGCGGCTCAAGATCAACGGTTCGGTGATCGGGTTGCCTGCGCTCGGCGCGGGGCTTGCGGGCGTGGTGGGCGGCGCGCACACGCGCATCACGCTGCCGGATCTCGTCAACCTCGGTGCGGCTTGGGATCTCGGCCCGTATACGCTTGCCGCCGAGCTTGGCTGGACGAACTGGAAGACCTTCGATCAGATCCGCATCCAGTTCGATCCGTCCGCGCTGACGCTCGCCACTGGACCCGAAAAAATCATCCCGGAGAACTGGCGGGTGGTTTGGGACGCGCGCTTCGGCGTGGAGTGGCGGTATGACGCGCGCTGGCAGGCGCGTGCAGGACTAAGCTGGCAGAAGACGCCGGTGAACGGCACCGACTTCTCGCCCCGCCTTCCCGGCGCAGACCGCTACGGCTTCAGCGTGGGCCTTACCCGCATCTTCGGGAACGGCAAGCTTGACTTCGCCTACATGTTCCTGTGGACAGGCGCGCGCGCGATCACAAACGACCGGATCGCCGCCTACAACGGCACTTACAAGACGCGCATCCACATCGTGGCGCTGGACTGGCGGTGGGCGTTCTAGCCCCTAGCCTTCGCCGCGGGAGGCGCGATGAACTGGCTGACCAAGCTGCTTGAAGGCCCGAAAAGCATCCTCAAAGGCAAAAGCGAAGGGCCGCCGGAAGGCCTCTGGCGCAAGTGCGAGGGCTGCGGGGAGATGATTTACAGCAAGGCGCTCGTGCGCAATCTCTATGTGTGCCCGAAGTGCGGGCGGCATGAGCGCGTGCCGGTGCTGGAGCGCGCAAGCCAACTGTTCGACGAGGGTTTTGAGGAGCTTGATACGAACCTCAAAAGCGCCGATCCGCTCGCTTTTCGCGACAAGAAGCGCTACCGCGATCGTTTGAAAGAGGCGGACAAAAAGGCCGGCAAAGGCGATGCGGTGCGCAACTTCTTCGGCACGATCGAGGGCGTGCCGGTTTCGGCTTCGATCTTTTCGTTCGCCTACATGGGCGGCTCGATGGGGTCGGTCGCGGGCGAAAAGATCGTGCGCGCGATCGAGCGCGCGATGGAAAAGCGCGCAGGGTTCCTGCTCGTGGCCGCCTCGGGCGGCGCGCGGATGCAGGAAGGGATTCTTTCGCTGATGCAAATGGCGAAGACCGCCGATGCCG
>CAZTLD010000268.1:0-1565 GCA_964614395.1 uncultured Zetaproteobacteria bacterium | reverse complement strand
GGGACGAACACGCCCCCTGCGAAACCGCACATCAGCTATCCGCCAGAATCCGCGCGATCACCACCGATGCCTGCCCCTCGCCGTAGTCCGGAATGGGGCGGGGCGGATCGCATGCATACTCCGGCTCGGACCAGAGCCGATTCCATCCCGCCTGCACCGTCTCCACCCACTCCGTTTCATCCCTCAGCGTCACGCAGCGCTTTCCGAAGAAATACGCTTCCTTCTGCAAACCGCCCGAGTCCGTGAACACGAGGCTGCATGCATCCAACAGCGCCGCCATCTCCAAGTAGCTCACAGGCGGCATCGGATGGATGGGGTCGGGAAGCGCGATGCCCCACCGCGCAAGGGCCTTTTGCGTGCGCGGATGCACCGGAAACACGACCGCACAGCCAAGGGAAGCCGCCTCCTCCCGCACATATGCCAAAAGCGCCTGCATGCGCTTGGGATCGTCGGTGTTTTCCTGACGATGCAGGGTCAACAGCGCGAACGGACGCTTGCCAACTTTCTCCAAGACCTTCCGATCGGCGTGCGCGCGCGCGTACAACGCCGCATCGAACATCACATCGCCCGTGAAATGCACGCCCTTCACGATTCCCTCGCGCTTGAGGTTCTCCACCGCCACGCGCGTCGGGCAAAAGAGCAAATCAGAAAGATGATCCGCGACCACGCGGTTGATCTCCTCGGGCATCCGGCGATTGAACGAACGAAGCCCAGCCTCCACATGCGCCACCGGCAGATGCAGCTTGGCGGCCGCAAGCGCGCCCGCCAATGTGGAATTGGTATCGCCATACACCAGCACCCAATCCGGGCGCTCATCCAGCATCACTTGCTCGAGCTTGCTCAGCATCGCTCCCGTCATCGCCCCATGCGAAAGGCTGTGCACACCCAGATGATATCGCGGCTCGGGGATCTTCAGCTCCGCAAAAAAGCGGGCGGACATCGCGTCGTCGAAATGCTGCCCCGTGTGCACCAGCACCTCTTCGATCCCCAGCTTCGCCAATGCGCGCGACACCGCCGCCGCCTTCACGAACTGCGGGCGCGCACCCACCACCGTGAGCACCTTCATCCAGCCACCCCTTCCAAGAACGCCAACAACCGCTCCGCCAGCGCGGGATGGGCATACGGCGCAATGTCCTCGCGGCGCGCGCCTTTGAGCGGCTTGCCGCGCCGCTTTTGCTCAAGCCAAGCCCGCAACGCATCTTTCACTTCATCCCCATTTGATGCCACCACCCCCGCCCCCGCGCGCCGAATGAGCTCTGCTGCTGCGCCGTCCTTGGGGCCGATGGCGAGGATCGGCCTTCCTGCGGCCAGATACTCGAATAGCTTCCCTGTATAGACGCCCTTCTCGCGCGGGTCGTTCCATAGCGCCAGCAACAGCACGTCCGCCTGCCGCTGCAGCCGCAGCGCCTCATCCCGCGGCACCGGCGCATGAAAGCTTACGCGCTCCTGCACGCCGAAGCGCCGACAGACGCGCTCAGCATACCCGAACTGACGCCCATAGAACGCCGCCCGCACCTCTTTCACCGAGCGCATCGCCGCAAACAGCGGAGAGACATCTCGTTTCT
>CAZTLD010000267.1:0-1592 GCA_964614395.1 uncultured Zetaproteobacteria bacterium | reverse complement strand
AGGCGGTGCTGACCACATTGCGCGAGGCCTTCGGCACGCGCCCGATCACGGTCGTATTCCAGCCGCACCGCTACACGCGCACGAAGCTTTTGTTTTCCGCGTTCATCACCGCGTTCGATCTCGCCGATCGCGTGGTTGTCGCGCCGATCTATCCGGCCTCGGAAAAGCCGATCCCCGGCATCACGCACGAGGCATTGGTCGAGGCGATGCACCAGCAGGGGCGGCGCCATGCGGTGGCGGTGCCCGATCTGGATGCCGCGCAGGCCGAAGCTGAGCGGGCGCTCGCGCGCGGGGAAGTGGTGTTGGTGGCGGGCGCAGGCTCGATCGCCAAGGTCGCCGCGCGCATCCGGGAGGGCGCATGAGCTGGTGGCGTGATTTGGCCCAGTGGGGCGCGGTGGTGGAGATGGCGCCGCTTGCGCCGCGCACGACGCTGGGTGTCGGCGGCGTCGCGCGCTGGCTGTTCCGGCCGCTGCGCCGGGAAGGGCTGATCGAAGCGTTGCGGCTTGTGCCGCCGGGCATCCGCATCCTCGTGCTCGGGCGGGGCAGCAATGTGTTGCCGCCGGACGGGGTGCTGGAGGCGCTCGTCGTGGACATGGGGGCGTTGCATGGGATCGAGCTGGAGGGGACGGCGCTCATCGCCGAGGCGGGTGCGCGCATGGGGCGCGTGGCCGCCTATGCCTGCCGGATGGGGCTCTCCGGGCTTGAGTTCATGGCCACGATCCCGGGCACGATCGGCGGCGGGGTGGCGATGAACGCGGGCGCGTACGGCGCCGAGGTCGCCGATGTGTGTGCGGCGGTGGAGGTGGTGCGCCCAGGTGAGGATGCTAAGTGGCATCCCAAGGAGGCGCTCGGCTTCGGCTATCGGCGCGCGCGGCTTCCCGAAGGCGCGATCGTGCTGCGCGCCCGCTTTGCGCTGAAGCCCGACGATCCGAAGGCGATCGCTGCGCGCATGCAGCAGATGCGCGAAAAGCGTGCGCGCACGCAGCCGCTTGAGCGCCCGAACTGCGGAAGCGTGTTCAAAAACCCCGAAGGCGATCACGCCGCGCGCCTGATTGAGGCGGCGGGGCTCAAGGGCTTGCGCGTGGGCGGGGCGATGATTTCGGAAAAGCACGCGAACTTCATCGTCAACCTCGGCTGGGCCAAGGCGGCCGATGTGCGGGCGCTGATCGAGCGGGCCAGGGAGGAGGTATATCGCCGTTTCGGCGTGCGCTTGGAGCCGGAGGTGCGCATCTGGGAGGCGGAGCCGTGAAGCGGGTGGGCGTGTTGATGGGCGGGCGCTCGCGTGAGCGCGAGGTCTCGCTGCGCTCGGGCGCGGCCGTCGCCAAGGCGCTTTCCGCGCTGGGCTTCGATGTGGTGCCGATCGATCTCGTCGACGACTGGGCGCAGGCGATTCGGGATGCGCGGATCGAAGTGGCGTTTGTCGCGCTGCACGGCGCGTGGGGCGAGGACGGCTGCGTGCAGGGGCTTTTGGAGATCATGGGCATCCCCTACACCGGCTCGGGGCCGGCGGCCTCGGCGCTGTGCATGCACAAGCGCCTGTGCAAGCGGGTGCTCGCCGCGCACGGCGTGCGCGTGCCGCAGGACATGCCGCT
>CAZTLD010000266.1:0-1592 GCA_964614395.1 uncultured Zetaproteobacteria bacterium | reverse complement strand
CGAGAATCGCCGCCTGCCAGCCCGAGCCGCCGCCGATATCCAAGATCTTCTTGCTTGGCGCCGGATCCACGAGTTCCGTCATCAGCGCGACGATGAACGGTTGCGAGATCGTCTGCCCCGAGCCGATCGGCAGCGGCGCATTGACCCACGCCTGCGAACGCATCTCCTCCGGCACGAACAGATCCCGCGGCACCCGCCGCATCGCATCGAGCACCCGCTCGGAGATGCGCGGCATGCCCGTCCACGGGGCGGCGATCTCCGCTTCCTGCTGGATTTCCACGAGCATCCGCTCCAGCGCTTGCACGCGATCCTCGGGCCTCAGCGCTCAAGCTCCTCCCAGCGGGCAAGAAACGCGCCCAGATGCGGCCGCGTTTCCGCCTCCTGCGCAAGATAGTTGCGCAATCCCGCTTCCGCGCGCTGGTAGGCGCCCTCGCCCACCTCGCCGGTGAAGCGCCACCACCGAAGCGCCACAAGCAGCGTGGTGCACACATCGGTCTCGCAATAGGCGCGGATCGCTTCGATCTCGCCGTTCAAAAACATTTTTTCCACATCGCCGCCTTCCACGCCGAGCTTGCCCGGCACGCCAAAGGCCGCCGCGATCTCATCGAGCCGGCAGCGCGCGGCAGCGCCAAAGTCGGACAACACCTCCGCCAAATCCAAGTGATAGCGCGAATCGTAGCGCGCGTCGTAGTTTTGCCAGCGATCGCCGGTCGTGAACCACTCGGGGCAAGAAAGCCGATGCGCCATCGCGCGCAGCTTCAGCACCGGCAGGTCGAAACCGCGGCCGTTGTAGGTGACAAGCTGCGGGCGGCGCTCGGCGATCGCGCCGAAAAACGCTTCCAGAAGCGCGCGCTCGTCATCCTCAGGCGTGCCGATCGAGCCGATGCCAAGCAACACCGGCTCCCAGCCGCCTTCTTCCGCCGGCTCCCGGCGAAGCCATGCGTAGCTGATTGCGACCACGCGGTGGAAGGGCTGGCGCGGAAAGTCGTTGCGCCCGCCGGTGATCTCGGCGAAGTAGCCGCGCAATGCCTCGCCTGCGGCGTGCGTCTCCAAGCTTTCGTCGCGCAAGAGCCTGCGCGCCGCCTCCGGATCGGGCACCGTTTCGATGTCGAATACGCAGATGGAACGCTGATGCCCGCCTGAATTCACGCCGCCTTCCGCCGGCCGCAGCATTTCTTGTATTTCTTACCCGAGCCGCACGGGCACGGATCGTTGCGGCCCACCTTCGGCGTGCGCCGGCGCACGGGCTTCGGCTCCTCGGCGTAGTCCTCGCCGCCGTGGATGTAATGCAGCTCTTCGGCCTCCGGCTGCGGTTGCGGCTCGGGGGGCGCAGCCTCCACCTGCACCGAGTGCAAAAGCTCCACGGTGCGGGTGCGGATGCGGTTCAAAAGCCCCTGGAACAGCTCGAACGATTCGCGCTTGTATTCCTGAATCGGCTGCTTTTGCGCATAGCCGCGCAACCCCACGCTCTGGCGCAGATGGTCCATCGCGAGCAGGTGATCCTTCCACTCCTGATCGAGCACGTTCAGAAGCACGAACTTCTCAAACGCCCGCATTTGCTCCGCGCCCACGAGCGCCTCTTTCTCGCGCAT
>CAZTLD010000265.1:0-1599 GCA_964614395.1 uncultured Zetaproteobacteria bacterium | reverse complement strand
CCCGGCGCAAGCTCCAACGCCGCAGTCCAAACCTTGTCCTTTCCGATCGCGACAAGCCGCCAGCGCGTCGGCGAAAACGGCAACGGAAACGCGGCGAAGCTCTCCGCAGCGGCGGGCGCGCGCGCCTGCGCGACGGCTAGCGCCTGCGCATGCAATCCCCCGCATAGTCCGATATATCCCGCGATCCACGCGCACGCCGCCCATCCCCATCGCCGCGAGCGCCGCCAAAGCGCGACCGCCACCGCGAAAAGCGCCGGAAGCGTCAGCATCGGATCCACGATGAACACCCAATCCAAACTTGCGCGAAAGCGCGACAGCGGCGCAAAGATCATCGTCCCGAACGAGGTGATGAGATCGAGCGCGATGTGCGCGCCGAGCGCCGCGGCGATCCAGCCCGCATGCAAGCCCTCCGCGCGCGGCCGCAGGATGCGCGTAAAAAGCCATGCCCACAGCGGCAGCATCAGCAGCGAGTGCGTGACGCCGCGATGGTGTTCGAGATAGAACACGTCGGACACCCAGCGAAACGCGATGTCCAGATCCGGCGCCATCGCGAGCAGCGCAAGCCACAGCACCTCCCGCCCACGCCGAAAGCGGGCCGCCCCGATCGCCGCGCCGCTGACCGCGTGCGTCAGCGGATCCACGGAAGAATCCTTGCAATCAGCGCCTTCCAGTTGTCGCCAGGCACGATCGCGCCGCCGCTTGCATCCGCGCGCGCGCCTGTGGCCGCGGCAAGGCTCGTGGGCAGGCGCACGAGCGCATGCAGCGCAAACACCGCAAATGCGCAGGCCTCGATCGCCTCCGGCGGAAAGCCCAAATCCTTGCTCGTGCACACCTCGCCCTGCACAAGCGCTTGCAAACGGCGCATCAACGCCGGATTGCGCGCGCCTCCCCCGCAGACGATCCATCGCGCCGGCGCCCGCGGCAAAAAGCGCTGCGCGTCGGCGATCGCGCGCGCGGTGATCTCCAACGCCGTCGCCACGCGGTCGGCGTCGGCGAGATCCGGCGCGCGAAGGAGCGCCTCGGCCATAGGCTCAAAATCGCCCCGATCCGCCGACTTCGGCGGGCGGCGCGCAAAGAACGGATGCCGCAGCGCATCTTGCACATGCGCCTCCGATGCGTGCCCCATCGCCGCAAGCATCCCGTCGCGATCCATGCGCTCGCGCCCGTCGGTGAGCACGTTCACGAGCCGATCCATCACCAAGTTGCCGGGGCCTGCATCGAAGCCGAAGGTGCGCCCGTCTTTGCCGAGCCAGGTGATGTTGGCGATGCCGCCGACATTCACCACCGCCACGTCCGCATCGCGCTCGCCGAACAAAACCCGATGCATAAGCGGCGCAAGCGGCGCGCCCTCGCCGCCGGCGGCGATGTCTCGGCTGCGAAAGTCGTAGACGACGGTGCGGCCGGTGCGCTCGGCCACGACCGCGGCCGAGCCGATCTGCCAGGTAAACGGCCAGCGGGCGCGCGGCCGGTGGCGGATCGTCTGCCCGTGCATCCCGATTACGTCGGCGCGCACGCCCGCTTCCTCTTCCAGCGCGCGCACGGCCTCAGCGTAGGCTTCGCCCAGCGCCACATGCACCTCGCCCATCAACTCGATCTCGT
>CAZTLD010000264.1:0-1606 GCA_964614395.1 uncultured Zetaproteobacteria bacterium | reverse complement strand
AGCTTTCCGTCTACGACGGCATCCCGCATCTGCTCGCGCCGGTCGTGACCGATCCACACAAGGCGGCGCAGGTGCTCGCTTGGGCGGTGATGGAGATGGAGCGGCGCTACCAGTTGATGAGCGAAGCGCGCGTGCGGAATCTGGACGGATACAACGCCTGGGCCGCCGCACAGCCTGCCGAGGCCGAGGCGGAAAGGCTTCCGATGATCGTGATCGTGATCGACGAGCTGGCCGACTTGATGATGGTGGCGGGCAAGGAGGTGGAGCAGTCGATCTGTCGGCTCGCGCAGAAGGCGCGCGCAGCAGGCATTCACATGATTCTCGCCACGCAAAGGCCGAGCGTGGACGTGATCACCGGCCTCATCAAGGCGAACCTGCCGAGCCGCTTGGCGTTTCAGGTCTCGTCGCGCGTGGACTCGCGCACGATTCTCGATCAGATGGGCGCGGAACAACTGCTCGGCCACGGCGACGGGCTTTTGATGCTGGGCGGCCGGGAGATCGTGCGCGTGCATGGGGCGCTCGTGACCGACGAGGAGGTCAATCGCGTGGCCGATGCGCTGCGCGCGCAAGGCGCGCCCCGGTACATCGAAGAGGAGATCTTTTCCGCAGCCGGCGGCGAGGACGAAGATGCGCTTGAGCCGAGCGCGCACGACGATCCGCTCTACGACAAGGCCGTGGCGCTCGTCGTGGAAAAGCAGCGCTGCTCGGTGTCGATGGTGCAGCGCTATCTGCGCATCGGCTACAACCGCGCCAGCCGCATCGTCGAGCAGATGGAGCGCGATGGGATCGTCTCTCCGCCCGGCGCAGGCGGCATGCGCAAGGTGCTCGCCCCTCCGCCGGAGTCCGGGGTGGACGGATGAAGCGCTGGATCTGGGCGCTCGTCTGCGCATGGGCGGGGCATGGCTGGGCCGCGCCGCCAGCGGCGCTGGAGAAGATGCTTGCGCTTCCTGGGCTTGCGTGCCGTTTCGCGCAAACGGTGGAGGCCGCCGACGGCTCCCGCGTCCGCTCCGAGGGGCGGCTGTGGCTGAGGCGGCCGGGGATGTTCCGCTGGGAATACGAAAAGCCCTATGCGGAGCTTTTCGTCTCCGACGGGCGAACGGTGTGGCATTACGAACCGGACCTGATGCAGGCCGAGCGCATCCGCACGCTCGATCCCGCCTCCACTGCGGCGCTGAGGATCCTTGCCGGGCGAATGCAGCCGGGCGATGTGGCGGTGCTTGCCGAGAAACGAAGGCACGGCAAGGTGGAGCTTACGCTGCGCATCCGGGGGGATGCGCGCGTTTACCGGCTCGTGTTGAAGAAGGACGGCGTGCCGGTGGAAGTCGCGCACCGGGGAGCGATGGGCGAAAGGAATACGGTGCGCTTGTGGTGCGTAAAGCGCGTGCCGGGCGAAGCGCGGTTTGCGTTTACGCCGCCTGAAGGGGTGGAGGTGATCGATCGTGAGTAGGTGGTGGCGTGCGGCGCTGGCCGTGGTTGCGGGGGCGCTGGTTGTGGGCAAGGCGTGCGCCGCGGGCTTCTTGCAGCCGAATGTTTCGCCTTCCGCCGCCGGCATGGGCGGAGCGTTCGTCGCCCGCGCCGACGACGCCACGGCGGCTGTGATCAACCC
>CAZTLD010000263.1:0-1613 GCA_964614395.1 uncultured Zetaproteobacteria bacterium | reverse complement strand
GCGTTTCTGGAGTTCTTGGAGGGCAAGAAGCTGCCGGCGGTGGCGATGCTGGAGCAGCGGGCGCAAGGATGACGAAGCGCGGCACGAAGATCATCGCAACGATCGGCCCGGCCTCGGAAGACGAGGCAACCCTTGAGCGGATGATCCGCGCGGGGATGAACCTTGCGCGGCTGAACTTTTCGCACGGCACGGCCGAGGAGCAGCGCGCGCGCGCCGAGCGCATTCGCCGGGTCGCGGAAAGGCTGGGCGTGGTGGTTGGCATCATCGCCGATCTGCAAGGGCCGAAGATCCGCATCGGGCGGTTCAAAAACGGCCCGATCCAGCTCAAGCCCGGCGATCGCTTCATCCTCGATGCGGATTGCCCGCTCGATGCGGGTGATAGCACGCGCGTGGGGCTGACCTACAAGGAGCTCGTGCACGATGTGCATCCGGGCGATCGGCTGCTGCTCAACGACGGGCTGATCGTGATGGATGTGGAGGAGGTGCGGGGCTCCGAGATCCGCTGCGTGGTCGTCGTCGGCGGCGAGCTTTCCGACAGCAAGGGCGTGAACCGCTTCGGCGGGGGGCTGTCGGCCAAGGCGCTCACCGAGAAGGACCGCGCCGATCTTGCCGTGGCCTGCGAGATCGGCGTGGATTACATCGCGATCTCGTTTCCGCGCGACGGCGAGGACATGCGCGAGGCGCGAAGGCTCGTGGAAGCGCATGGCAGCGATGCGCGGCTGATTGCGAAGATCGAGCGCGCCGAGGCGGTGGACAACCTTGAGGACATCCTCGAGGCCTCGGATGCGGTGATGGTCGCGCGCGGCGATTTGGGCGTGGAGATTGGGGATGCGGCCGTGCCGCCGGTGCAAAAGCGCATCCTGAGGCTTGCGCCGCACTACAACTGCCCCGTGATCGTCGCCACGCAAATGCTGGAGAGCATGATCTACAACCCGATGCCGACGCGGGCGGAGGTCTCCGATGTCGCCAACGCGGTGCTGGACGGCGCGGATGCGGTGATGCTTTCGGCCGAGACGGCGAGCGGCCGGTATCCGGTCGAGGCCGTGGAGGCGATGGATCGCATCTGCATCGAGACCGAGCGGCAGAATGTGTGGCCGTCGCGGGAGACGCGCGACCCACGGCGCAAGCCGTATCGGCCGGATGAGTGCATCGCCGAGCTTGCCGTGCGCGCGACTTGGGAGATGCCGATCCGGGCGGCCGTGGCGCTCACCGAGTCGGGCGCGACGGCGCTTTACATGTCCCGGCATGTGGGCATGGTGCCGATCTATGCGCTCACGCCGCATCCGCGCACCGCAGGGCGCGTGACGCTTTATCGCAATGTGCACGCGCTGTGCATCTCGTTCGACTACGGCCCGGACGAGATTCTGCGCGCGACGCAGGATGTGAAGCGCCGCTTGTTGGAAGAGGAACTGGTTTCTCCGGACGACTGGATCGTGATGACGTTCGGCACGCCGATGGGGCAGGCCGGATCCACGAACGCGCTCAAGATCGTGCGCGCAGGCGAAGCGTAGGCGCGCTTGCGCGCCGCTGACGCCGCCGCCAAACTCGGCGGCTGAAAAAAACCCAAGGGAGGGAGACGATGGCGTTCATCACATTGCGGCAACTGCTCGATC
>CAZTLD010000262.1:0-1641 GCA_964614395.1 uncultured Zetaproteobacteria bacterium | reverse complement strand
GCTGGCTGAAGTATCGGGCGCGCGACGGCGAGTGCGTCGTGCTTACGCACCAGCGCACCGGGGGGCTTGCCGCTTGCGGCGTGTGCGTGGAGGTGCCCGCGCGCGCCAAGGTCTCGATCGTGGACCAGCACGAGGGCGCGCAAGGCTTGGGGCTTTCGGCGCTCGTGGTGCAGGTGGGCGAAGGCGCGGAGGTGGAGATGCTGCGCGTGCAGCAGGAAGCGCAAGGGGCAAGCCTTTCCCGCATCGCGCTCGTGCTCGAAAGGGGCGCGAAGGTGCGGGCGATGCTTGCGGAGCTCGGCGGCGGCATGGCGCGCGTGGATCTCGCAGCCCTCCTTGCCGATGAAAGCGCGATCCACACCGGCTCACTTGTTCCCGCGCGGGGAACGGCGCGCGTGCAGCATGCGCTCGATGTCCGCCACGAAGGGAGAAAAAGCACGAGCAGATGGACGGCGCGGGCCGTGGCCTGCGATCGGGCGCGCGCGATCCTGCACGGGCGGGCGACGATCGCCTCCGGCGCCGACGACGCCGAGGCGCATCAGCACGCGGCCGGCATCTTGCGCTCGGAGGGCGCGGAGATCGACGCGCGCCCCGATCTCGTGATCGAGCACGATCAGGTGCAGGCCTCGCACGGCTGCGCCGTGGGCTGGCTCGATGAAGACGCGCTCTTTTACCTGCGCGCGCGCGGGATCGAAAAGCCCGCAGCAGAAGCGCTTCTGTTTGGCGCGTTCGCAGCCGAAGCGCTGGCGGCCATCGCGCGCGAAGGCTGGCGCGAACGCCTCATGCAAGGATTTCTGGCCCGTTTGGGGCTGGAAGATCCTGGCTTGGCGGTGCGCGCATGATCGACATCGAGGCGATCCGCGCCGAGTTTCCGGCGCTGCGGCAAACGGTGCACGGAAGGCCTCTGGCCTATCTCGACAACGCCGCCACCACGCAGCGGCCGCGCGCGGTCGTGGACGCGATCCAGCGCTTCTTGCTGCACGACAACGCGAACGTGCATCGCGGCGTGCACGCGCTCGCCGAGCGCGCGACGGCCGCCTACGAGCAGGCGCGCGCACGGGTCGCCGCCTGGATCCACGCGCGCGCGCCCGAAGAGATCGTGTTCGTGCGCGGCACGACCGAGGCGATCAACCTCGTCGCGGCCAGCTGGGGGATGGCCAACCTCGGCGCTGGCGACGAGGTGCTGATCACCGAGATGGAGCATCATGCGAACATCGTGCCGTGGCGGGTGCTGTGCGACCGCACCGGCGCGCGGCTCGTGGTCGCGCCGATCAAGAACGACGGGGCGCTGGACATGGACGCGTTCGCCGCGCGCCTCAATGCCCGAACGAAGCTGGTTGCGATCACGCATCTTTCCAATGCGCTCGGCGTGATCAATCCGATCGAAGAGGTCTGCGCGCTCGCAAAGCCCCGGGGCGCGCGCGTGCTCGTGGACGGCGCGCAGGCTCTCGCGCACTTGGACATCGACGTGCAGGCGCTCGGCTGCGACTTCTATGCCGCAAGCGCCCACAAGGCCTACGGCCCGTTCGGGATCGGCTTTCTCTGGGCGAAGGCGGAGCTGCTGGATGAGATGCCGCCGTATCAAACGGGTGGCGAGATGATCCGCACCGTGAGCTTCGACGCGGTAAGCTTCGCCGATCCCCC
>CAZTLD010000261.1:0-1654 GCA_964614395.1 uncultured Zetaproteobacteria bacterium | reverse complement strand
ATTGGTTCGATCGCGATCGCGCCGAGGCCGCGCGACTCTTGGAGATTTCGGCGTCCAAGCCGGGCGCGCCGCCATTCGTGGCGCGGCTTGCGGCGCGCATGCACGCAAGCCTCGGCGATCTGGACGCGGCCCTGGCGTTCTTGGAACGCTTGTATCGCGCCGCTGGCGACGAAGGTTTGCGCCGCGAGTTGATGCGACAGATTCTTGCCGTGCGCACGGAGAAGGTGCTGCGCGGGCTGGATCGGGCGATCGCGCGCATCCCGCCCGAGCGGCGCTCGCGCGCGCTGCTCAAGCGGCTTGGGCTTTTGCCGCCCGAGCCGCTTCCCGATGGCGGGATCGTCGTGTTCACGCCCGAGGGCGTGCCCGTGAGCAGCAAGATGAAGAAGCGGTTTCGGCTCTTCGTGCCGCCGCGAAGGAGGCGGGATTGAGGTCTGCGCTCGTGGAAGTGGAGGATTTATATCTCTCGGTGCCTGCGGGGCCGCTGCACATGCAGCGCAAGCCGATCCTGCAAGGCGTGCGCTTCGCCGTGCCCGAGGGCGCGCGCGCCGCTTATCTCGGCCCGAACGGCGCGGGCAAGACGAGCACCTTTCGCGTGCTGTGCCGGCTCGTGCGGCCGGATAGGGGCTATGTGCGCTACCGCGGAAAGCCTTGGATTCCGCCGCGCCGGATGGGCTTCCTGCCCGAGCAGCCGTATTTCTACCGCAACCTCACGCCGCGGGAGCTTCTGCGCGCGTTTGGGCGGCTCGTGGGGATGCGCGCGCCGGATGCCGCGATCCGGCATTGGTGCGCGCGCCTTGAGGTGGCGCATGTGTTGGATCAGCGGCTTTCGGCGTGCTCGAAGGGGCAGCTGCAGCGCATCGGCCTTGCGCTCGCGCTTTTGCACGATCCTGAGTTCCTTTTGCTGGACGAGCCGATGAGCGGGCTCGATCCGCTGGGGCGGGAGCTCGTGGCCGAGGTGTTGCGCGAGGTGGCCGCGCAAGGCAAGACGATCCTCTTTTCCACGCACATTCTCGGCGACGCCGAGGATCTCTGCGACCATGCGATCGTGTTGCACAAGGGGCGCGTGCGCTACGAGGGCGCGATGGAGGCGCTGCTCGCCGGAGAGGGGCGCAAGTATCGCATCCGGTTTCGCGCCGCGCAGGCGTGGGAGGGCGCGCGCGCGCTCGGAGGCGGCGTTCAGGAGGTCGTCTGCGGCGCGGAGGAGAAGGAGATGCTGTTTGCAAGGCTCGTGCAGGCGGGCGCGGAGGTTTTGGAGCTTGCGCCGCTGCGCCGCAGCCTAGAGGAGGCGTTCTCCGAGCTGATCGGGGAGGATCGGGGCGATGCATGAGGTTTGGACGATCGCGCGCCTCAGCTTTCTCGAAGGCGTGCGCCATCGGCTGCATCATGGGATCCTGATCTTCGTGATCCTGATGCTGCTGGCGGCCAGCGCGCTCGCCTCGGTGACGATGGGGCGCACGCAGATGCTGCTGTTGGATCTGGGGCTTGGGCTTTTGGCGCTCGTGCTGAACCTTGTCGCGATCGTGTTCACGATCCAAAGCGTGCAGCAGGAAAAGGACAACCGCACGCTCTATCTGATCCTCACGCGCCTGGATGCGCGCGCGCCTTATATCTGGGGCAAGCTTCTGGGCGTGGGGATGCTCTTGCTCGCGCAGGC
>CAZTLD010000260.1:0-1667 GCA_964614395.1 uncultured Zetaproteobacteria bacterium | reverse complement strand
CGTTCATTCGGCGCACCGTCTTCGCGTGGTGCGCCAAGATGTAGGCGAACAGCCCGAGCATCAGGTTGGGGTGCGCCTGCATCAGCCTCTCCGCGCCCTCGCGGGAGAGCAGATAGGCGCTTCCGTCCTCGGAGGCGAGCACCGTGGCGCTCGCCGGCTCGCCGGTGAGAAAGCTCATCTCGCCGACCACGAAGCCCTCGCGCCCGCCGCCGACGCGCAGGGTGCTTTCGCCGCGCTCGATCACGACCTCCACCGCACCTTCGCGCACGATCATCAGCCCCGCCGACGGCGTGCCCTGTTCGATGAGCACATCGCCTTTGGCGAACCGTCGCTCGCGAAAGGCTTGAGCCAACGCCTGAGCTTCGTCCTCAGAAAGCGCCCGCCCGTAGATCGTTTGCGCCAGCCATTGCATGTCCATCGCTCCCTCCCTGGCCGAAAACTAGACCTATTGCCGCAGGATGCGAAGCCTGTTGTCTTGCGCTGTGCGCGCCGTCACCATCCGCGCATGCGCCGCTGGATTGCGCTGTTGCTTCTTGCCGGCTGCCAGCTCAACCCCACGGGGCTTGTGCTTGCCCCCGGCTGGCAGGCGGAATCGCTTGCGGTGTGGCGGCACATGCGGCCGGACATGCTCGCCCCATCCCCGAACGGCAGGGAGTTTTACGTAAGCTTCGAGAATCCGGCGGGCGTGTCCTCGCCCAGCCTTGGCGTGTTCGTGCCGCGCACGCGCAAGCGCGCGGTGCTTCTCTACGGGCTGCACCTGGCCGACGGGCTCAAGCTTGCGCCGGACGGCAGCCTCTGGATCGGCGAAGAGCACCCCGAAGGCCTGATCTGGCGCATCACCGACCCGGAAAGGCTTCCGGCCGAGCAGATCGTCGAGCGCGCGGAGCTGCATGCCACGCACCCTGCGATCGCGCCGCTTCCGTATGCAGGGCGGTTTGCGCACGAGGGCATCGCGTTTTCGCGCGACGGGCGCTACGCCTACCTCGCCGACGAGGCCAAGGGCGGATGCGTGTATCGGCTTTCGCTGCGCGCGCACCGGCTGGAGGCGCTCACCGCCCGCGGCTGGATCCTCATCCGCGATCCGTTCGCGGCCAAAGCGGAGGCGCGGCGCGCCGGCTGCACGCCGTTTCAGCGGATTGAGGACATGGAAACGCTACCCGATGGCCGCATCCTGATGGCGGAAACGGAGACCGCGCGCATCTGGGCGCTGGACGATCGCGGAAAGAAGCCTTCCGTGGCGGTGTTTTTGGCCGATCCCGCGCTCGGCCATCCGGACAACCTCGCTTGGGACGAGCCCCGCCGCTGGCTTTGGATCACCGACGATAGCCTCCCCAGCCGGCTGCTTGCCTGGGACGGCGCGCGAGTGCATGAAGTCGCGCGCCATCCGGATGCGGAGATCACCGGCGCGATCGTCGTGGGCGAGGAAGTGTGGATCAACCTGCAGCGCAAGCGCGGCCGCGGCCCGGATCTCACCGTCGCGCTCCGCCCAAAGCGCTCGCAGCCATGAAAAAACGCCGGGAGCATCCCGGCGTTTTCGAAACTGGTGGAGCCGAGGGGATTCGAACCCCTGACCTCCACAATGCCATTGTGGCGCTCTCCCAACTGAGCTACGGCCCCGTGGAGGCGCGATTTCAGCACCGGCGTCCCCATTTGTCAACGCTTGGATG
>CAZTLD010000259.1:0-1673 GCA_964614395.1 uncultured Zetaproteobacteria bacterium | reverse complement strand
CGGATCGCGCTCGGTGTCCGCGTAGATCAGCCTTGCGCGGATGCCTCCACCTCCGTCGGCGCCGGCTCAGGCTCGGCCTCCCTCGGCGGAAGCTTGGCAAGCGCCGCCAAAGGCACGCGCCCGCCGGCCTTGCCCAGCGCTGCATCCATCTGCTGGCCGAGTTCCTTGAGCCGCTCAGCTGCAGGATCGTCGGCAAAGCCTTCCGGCACCTCGACGCTGCGCCCCGCCAGCCGCTGGACGACCTGAGCGGCGGTGACTTGGTGCAGATCGCAGCCCGGCGCCCAGCGGATCTTTTCGCCTTCCGCCTCCACGCGCACGGCAAGCTCCGCGCGCACGAGATCCGCCATCACCTCTTCCACCGCAATCCGCGGAAGCCGCAGCCGCGCGCCCAGCGCTTGCACATCCGCAGCTCTTCCCTCCCGATGCAGGCGGCCTAACTCAATGAGTGCCAACAGCGCATAAAAGCGCCGCTCGCCCGCGCGCCTCAAGTGTTCATGCGCCGAGCGCGGATGCTCGATGCAGTAGGTGAGCTCCGCTCCCCACAGCGTGATCAGCCACACCAAATACAGCCAAACGAGAAACACGGGCAGCGCCGTAAGCGCCCCGTAAAGCCGCTCAAAGTGAGCAAGATTGGTCACATAGTAGGCAAAGCCGGTCTTGGCGAGCTCAAACAGGGCGCCTGCGATCATCCCGGCAACGAGCGCGGCAAGCTTTGGCACGCGCTGGTTCGGCAAAAGCAGATAGGCGGCGAAGAACCCGAACGAAGACATCAGCCACGGCAAAAGAAACGGCGCCTCCCTGAGGAATCGCGTGCCGGCTTCCAGCTCCTTGGCGATCGGCAAAGTGGCGAACCAAGTCGTGATCGTGATAGAGGCGCCGAACAAAAGCGGCGCCAGCGTCATCATCGTCCAGAACGCCGCAAGCTTCATCAGCCACGGGCGCTTGCGCTGCACCCGCCAAATGTCGTTGAACGCCTCCTCGGTCGTGTGCAACAGCGCCGTGGCGACGATCACCAGCCCCAAGATGCCGAAAACGGAAAGCGCAGGCGCGCGCTCCGCCATCGAAGCCAGATACTGCTCGATCGCTTGCTGGCTCGTCGGCAAAAGGTGCGTAAGCACCGCGGCGCGCACCTTGCGCGCCACCTCGGCAAAGGCTTGAAAGCGCGAAAAGATGGAAAAGCCGAGCGCTGCAAGCGGCACCGTGGCCAATAGCGATGTGTAGGCGAGCGCCGCTGCGCGCTGCGGACAGCGATCGTGAAAGAACCGGCGAAAGACGCGAGCGACGAAAGCAAGCGCGAAGCGAAGCGCGCCCGCGGCGCCCTCGCGCGCGCGAAGATCAGTCGAAGTGGATCCGGTAGTGCGGGTCAAGCCAGCACTTCGGCAATGGTTCGCCCGACGGAAAACGCAGGCTTGCCTTCTTCACGCGCACGGGATCGCCCTGCTCTTCGCCTGCCTGATAGCGCACCAGCACCTCATCCAGATGCGGATCGACGAGCTCCATCAGATCTTCCACATGCACGAGATCGCCGTTTTCGTCCTTGAGGAACATCGCCACTCCCCCTTCGCGCGTCTCAGCCAAGCTTAGCCGAAACCATCCCGTTTGCCTAGCGCCGGGGAGCGGGGAGCACGATGTCGATTCGGCGATTCTTGCGGCGGCCTTCGGCCGTTTCGTTG
>CAZTLD010000258.1:0-1692 GCA_964614395.1 uncultured Zetaproteobacteria bacterium | reverse complement strand
GTCGCCGCCGGCCCTTTCGTGATCACCGCCTCCAGCGCCGCCTCCGCCTGCCGGCGGTGCGCCCGCACTCGCGCCTCGCGCTTGAACATCGCGTTCACATAGGCGGATAGGCCCAACAGGGCTGCTGCGCGCCACAGGATTTCGGAGGCATCCCCTGCAAGCCCCCACAAGTGCGAAAGCGCCACCACCACGACGAATCCGACCAGCGCCAGCGTGGTGGAATAGAGCGCCATCACCGGGCCGTAGCGCAGTGCGTTGCCGAGCGTGATGGCGAAGAACACGAAGAACACATCGCTTCGCAGGCCGCCGTCGAGCAGCATGCCGAACGCGACGGCGATGACATCCAGCGCGGGCGAGACCACGAAACGGATCAGAGCGCGCGGCCGCCTGCTAATCCAGAAGAAGCTCAGCGCCTGATAAAGGAGATATCCCGCCGCGAAGAGGTGGAATGCCCGCGCCAAGCGCGCGTAAAGCTCAGGATGCGAGAAAGGCGCGTGCAGCTCGATGAAGGCAATGCCTGCAAGCGCAAAGCCGATGCGCGCCCAAGTCTGCATGCGCTGCTGCGCGATGAGATGCGCGCGGGCGCGCCGCGCTTCGCGAATGGAGAGCGTTTTCCGAACCAGCGGTTATCCCTCAGGCGGCAACAGCACGAGCCGCACATAAAGGTTGCCGCGATCGTCCATCCACTGCTCCCGCACCTCGGCCCGTTGGGCCGCAGCCTCGGCTTCGTGCACGGAGAGTTTGCTTAGCCAGTGCTGATAAGCCTGCCGGCGGCCGTCGTCGTGCACGATGCGCACAAGCTCCGTTTGCGAGCGCACGAGCACCTTGAGCTGCTCGGCGAGCTTTGCCTGCGCAAGCAGCACCGCCGCTTCCCTTTGGGCGCGGATGCCGCCGCGCGCGCCTTGCGGCGGCGCGATCCCGACCGCGCCGATCAGCCCGTCGTAGTGCGGATCGCGCACCCAAACCGGCATCGGCCCGCCGCGCGGAATCCCCGCGCCTTGCGCCCGGGGGGCGGGGGCGCGCGGCGCGCGCCTCCCCGCCGCAGGCGCTTCCAGCCGCATATCGTCGCGCCCGAGTTCTTCGAACGCCTTTTCGCTTTCCCGGTGTTGGCGTTCGTAGTCGTGCCCGGGCGCAGGCGGCGCCTTCGGCGCCGGCGTGCTGCACGCGGCGAGCATCACGGCCACGAGGATCGCAACGACTCTCATTCTCCCTCCTTGAGCCACTGTTCGAACGCGGCGAAGCCCGCGAGATCCTTTTCGGTGAGCTTGAAGGTCCACGCATCTTGGCCTGCGAGCACCAGCCCTTGGCCCGCCTCGAGCACGATCGCGCGCACGAAGGCTGCGAACTCCCTCTGGGTTTGCCGCAGATAGGCCTCGAACTCCTGCTCCATCGCGCGCACGCCTTCTTCCTGCTCGCGCACGAACTCGGCGAAGCTCGGCGGCGGCCCCTTGTGCCGGCGGAACTTGCCGCGCTTGGCCCGCGCCTCGATCCGGCCTTCTTTGAGCAGCACCTTGATCCGATCGGTCTCGCCCGCCACCGCGAACGTCGTGCCGCGCACGCCGAGCACCGCGTTGTTTGTCTCCACGCGGAACTCAAGCCGCGCGCGAAGCCGGCGCAATACGCGCACGAACACTTCGCCGAAGCCGAAGCGCGCGCGCGTTTCAGACCGCACCGTGATCTCCGAGCGCGGCG
>CAZTLD010000257.1:0-1697 GCA_964614395.1 uncultured Zetaproteobacteria bacterium | reverse complement strand
CGCGGCGGATGCCGGCGCGCGTCCAGCTCGCCGAGCGAAAGCGCGCGCGCCTGCGCAAGCTGCGCGTCCAAACACTGGGCGACGACCGCATCGGCGAGCCGTTCCAAGAGCGCATCGCGGCGGCGGCGCGAGGCGCGGCGCAGCAATAGTTTCATGTTCACCTCGCGGTCGGAGATGTGCACGCCGGCCGCGTTGTCCACCGCATCCGCGTTCACAAGCCCCCCACGCGCGGCGAACTCGATGCGCGCCTTCGGCGTAAGCCCCAGATTGCCGCCCTCGACCACGACCTTGCAGCGTAGATCCTTCGCATCCACGCGCACCGCGTTGTTCGCCGGATCCCGCACCTCGGCGTGCGTTTCGGTGGAGGCCTTCACGTAGGTGCCGATGCCGCCGTTGTAAAGCACGTCCACCGGCGCGCGCAGAATCGCTCGGATCAGCGCCTCGCCCGAGATCGTCTCCGCCTCGTCCTCGATCCCCAGCGCCTTGCGCATCGGGGCCGAAAGCGGGATCGCGCGCGCCTGCCGCGGGAACACGCCGCCGCCTTGTGAGATCACGCGCCGGTCGTAGTGCTCCCAGTCGAGCGCCTGCTCGAACAAACGCTTGCGCTCGCGAAACGCGGCCTCGGCGTTCGGCGTGGGATCGACGAAGATCCAGCGGTGGTTAAACGCGGCGATCAGCAAGAGATGCGGATTGAGCAGCATGCCGTTGCCGAACACGTCGCCGCTCATGTCGCCGATCCCGACCACGCGGATCGGATCGCGCCACGCATCCAGCCCCAGTTTTTGCAAGTGATGCGCGCAGCAGACCCATGCGCCCTTTGCGGTGATCCCGAGCTTTTTGTGGTCGTAGCCGTGGCTGCCGCCGCTTGCGAACGCATCGCCAAGCCAGAAGCCCGCGCGGCTTGCCTCGTCGTTCGCGTCGTCGGAAAAGCGCGCGGTGCCCTTGTCCGCGGCGACGACCAGATACGGATCAGGCCCGTCGTGCACGCGCACACCCTCCGGATGCACGACGCCATCCCGCCGCCAGTTGTCGGTGAGGGACAAAAGCGCGCGGATGAACGCGCGGTATTGCCGGCGCACCGCCTCCGGGCTTTTCTCCCCGCGCACGATGAAGCCGCCCTTCGCGCCGGTCGGCGTGATCTGGCCGTTTTTCACCACCTGCGTCGCCATCAGCTCCAGGATCTCGGTGCGGAAGTCCGCCTCGCGGTCGGAAAAGCGGATCCCGCCGCGCGCGATCGGCCCTGCGCGCAGGTGCACGCCCGCAAGCCCCACGCCGCGCACGAACACCTCGCGCCACGGCTTCGGCTCCGGGATCCCTTCAAGCTTCCTCGGCGCGATCTTCACCGCGAGCGGCACCTCCGGCGTGCGCGCAAACGCGTTCGTGCGCAGGCTCGCCCGCACGAGATCCGCAAGCGCCCTAAACCAGCGATCGTCGTGCAGCGTCTGCACCGCGCCCAGCGCGTCGAAGAATGCGCGCTCGGCGGCGGCCTCGTCGGCCGGCTCTCCACCCGGCATGTGGCGCGCGGTGAACCAGCGCGCGAGCGCTGCCGCCACCTCCGGATGGCGCAGCATCATCTGCGTGATCGCAAGCCACGCCGCTTCCGGATGCAGCTGCACCAAGTGGTCGCGCAGCAGCATCAGAATCTCGACGCGCTCGGCGTCCAGCCTTGCGCGCAGCACGAGCGCGTTGAGCGGATC
>CAZTLD010000256.1:0-1698 GCA_964614395.1 uncultured Zetaproteobacteria bacterium | reverse complement strand
CGTCGGATAAAAACAAACCGAAGCCGAACCTGTGGCGCGTGTCGCCCGCGGATTCGCGCACGCCCGATCACGGGATCCTGGAGCACCTTTCGCTTGCGAGCGCGTTCACGGGCGCATCCCTAAGCGGCAAACGGCCGGCGCTTTTGCTCGTCAGTTTCGGGCCGGTGCAGGGCTTCATCGCCGAGGCCCGCAAGATGAACGATCTGTGGGCCGGCTCGCACCTGCTTTCGGCGATCACGTTTTCCGCGATCTGGGAGGTCGCCCGCCGCTACGGGCCGGATGCGGTGCTGTTTCCGCAACTGAGGGGTGTGGCGATCGTGGACGAATGGATGCGGCGCGAGATCTTCGGCGGAAAGCTCCCCGACGGCGCGCCGGAGGACGAGGAGTTTCAGGAAAAGCTCCTTTCGGCCGCGTTTCCGAACCGCTTCGTGGCGCTCGTGCCGGCCGATGAGGCCGAAGAGGCAGCGAAGGCCGCGATCGAGGCCGCGCGCGCGTTCGTGTGGGACCAGGCCGGGCGGATGCTGGCCGAGATCGAAGGCATCGTCGGGCCGGGCGACGCCGGCGCGAAGGCGGCGCGTAAGCAGGCGAAAGCCCAGCTTGAGGGCTTCCCCGAGGCCTACTGGGCCTGCGTGGACTGGGAGGCCGCGATCAAGGACGGCTCCGAACAGGGCGAGCTTGATTGGGGCAAGATCGACGAACTCATGCAGGCGTTGGGCGGCGGTGAATACATCCATGGAGCGCTGAGAGAAAAGCGGGAAGGGGTTTATACGCCGAAGGCCGGCGCGGCGTTTCCGGGGCTTTTTGAGGCCGTGGAGCGCGCGCATGCGGCGGCGAAGTCCGCGCGGGCCTTTGCGCAAAAGCCGCAGCAAGGCTATCGCTGCACGATCTGCGGCGAGCGCGAATGGATCGGCGGCGACGAGATCATCGAGGTGGAGAAGATCTCGGGCGAAGCCGAGGAGGAAGCGGCGAAGCTTCAGCCTACGCGCAGGCTTCCCGAGAAAGCGAAGCCGGAAAACCTTTGGCATCAGATCCACAGGCAAGCGCCGATGCTGGCGAAGAACGGCGAGCATCTGTGCGCGTGGTGCGCGCTCAAGCGCTTCTGGCCGCGGCTGCTTGCGGACTGGCTCTTTGGCGAGGACGAAGAGCGGAAGAAAAGCTTTTCCGTGCCGATGGTCTCCACGCACGCGATGGCGCTTGCGCCGAGCATCGAGCGGTGGGCGGAGCTTCCGCCTGATCCGCGGCAAAAAGAAGCCGTAAGGAAGCTGGTGGACAAACTGGCCGCGACGGAAGGTGCGAAACGCGGCGCGTGGCTGCCTTCCCGCACCGCGGCCGAGGTGATCCGCAAAGAGGCATGGCTGGGCGAGGTCTACCGCGACGAGATTCCGGACACGAAGCCGCGCGAGTTCGCGCGCAGGCTGCCGGCGCTTCTGGACGCCCTCACGGAGAAGGCCGACGACGACGAGGAGGATCGCCAGGTGAAGATCGTGCGCGGCTGGGTGGAGCAGGCGCTCGGCGGCCGGATGGAGCGCTACTACGCGCTCGTGCTGATGGACGGCGACCGGATGGGCAAGTGGCTCGCCGGAGAGATGGCGGCGGAAAAGGTCGGGCGCAATGGCAAGGAAGAATACCTCTTGCCGATGCGGAGCCGGTTGCGCGGCGATTTGCGCGATGACCCGCAGGTTGAGGAGCACTCGGACT
>CAZTLD010000255.1:0-1705 GCA_964614395.1 uncultured Zetaproteobacteria bacterium | reverse complement strand
GCTTGCCAAGATCGGCGTGCTCACCGACGAGGAGCTTGCGGCGATCGAACGGGGACTGGATGAGATCCTCGCCGAGATCGAACAAGGGCGCTTTCCGTGGTCGGAGGCGCTCGAAGACGTGCACATGAACATCGAAGCGCGGCTTACGGAAAAGATCGGCGAGGCGGGCAAGAAGCTGCACACGGCCCGCAGCCGCAACGATCAGGTGGCGACCGACGTCCGCCTGTATCTGCGCCGGCGCATCGACGAGCTCGTCGCCCGCATCCGCGCGCTGCAGCAGGCGCTCGTGGACAAGGCCGAGGCCTACGCCGATGCCGCAATGCCGGGGTTTACGCACCTGCAAGTGGCGCAGCCCGTCACGTTCGGCCACCATCTGCTCGCCTATGTGGAGATGCTTGATCGCGACGCGGGAAGGTTCTTGGATGCGCGCGCGCGCATGAACGAATGCCCCTTGGGCGCAGCAGCGCTTGCCGGCACGACCTTTCCGATCGACCGCGCGTTCACGGCCAAGGCGCTGGGCTTCGACCGGCCATGCCGCAACTCGCTCGATGCGGTAGCCAGCCGCGATTTTGCGCTTGAGATCGCCGCGGCGGCGGGCATTGCAGCGGTGCATTTGTCTAGGCTCGCCGAAGAGATGGTGCTGTGGGTGTCGCCGTTTTTCCGCTTCGTGGATCTGCCCGATCGGTTTTGCACCGGAAGCTCCATCATGCCGCAAAAGAAGAATCCGGACATGCCGGAGCTCGTGCGCGGCAAGACGGGGGAGGTGGTCGCGGCATTTTCGGCGTTGGCGATGATGCTCAAGGGGCTGCCGCTTGCCTACAACAAGGACATGCAGGAGGACAAGCCGGCGCTTTTTGCGGCGCTGGATGAGCTTGAGGACATGCTCGCCGTGATGGCGAAGATCGTTGAAGGGATGCAGGCCCATCACGAACGGATGCGCGAGGCGGCCGAGGCGGGGTTTTCCACGGCGACCGACCTTGCGGATCGGCTCGTGCGCGCAGGCGTTCCGTTTCGCGAGGCGCACGCGATCGTCGGCAAGGCCGTGGCATGGTGCGAGGAGCATGGCGTGGCGCTGGATGCGCTGCCGGAGGAGGTGGCGCGCGAGATCGATCCGAGGCTTACGCCCGAGTTGATTTCGGGGCTTTCGGTGGAGGCGGCGCTCGCTGCCCGCAACCACGAGGGCGGTGCGGCGCCCGAGCAGGTGCGCCGACAGTGCGCGTTTTGGCGGAAGCGTTTGCAGCAATGCGCAAGTTAGCGCTTTTCGGGGCGCTTGCGCTTGCGGCGTGTGGGCTGAAGGCGCCGCCTACTCCCACACCGACGACGGGCGAAGGCGCGCCAAGGATCGCAGCGCTGGAGCACACGATCGAAGGCAATGTGCTGCACCTGCGCCTGCGGCTGGAAGGCGGCGAGGACGGCGTCGGCTATCAGGTGGATCGGGCGGAGCTCGATCCGATCTGCGGGTGCCTTACGCCGTGGCGGCGATACTTTGAAGATCCGCCGCGGCCGGCGCTTCAAGGCAAATGGGTCGAGCGCAACTTTCCGCTGTCGAGCACAACCACGCGCTTTTACCGCGTGCGCGCGGTGGACGGGCGAGGGCATTTGGGCCCGTGGCACGGCCCGTTTTCCGGCAGGGCACCCAAGCCGTGAATCCGAGGCTTGCGGCGCTGGGCGACTATCCGTTCACGCGCTTGAAGCGCTTGCTTGC
>CAZTLD010000254.1:0-1711 GCA_964614395.1 uncultured Zetaproteobacteria bacterium | reverse complement strand
TCGAGTTCATCGCGCAGGCGCTGCAACTCGCCTACGGGGGGCGCTATTCCCGCTTGCGCACGCGCAAGACCTTGAAGGCGCTTGCGCGGCTTTCCGAGCACGGCTTCTTGCCCGAAGAGGATGCTGCGCAGCTTCAAGCGGCCTACTGCGATCTTCGCCGCGTGGAGCACGCGCTCCAGGCTCGGCGCGGCGAACACACGCACCGGCTTCCCGACGACGCCGAGGTTTATCTGAGCGCCGCGCTGGGCGAGGAACGGGTGCGCCGCGTGCAAAAGGAAAGCGCGTTCGTCGCGGAAAGGTTTGCGGCGCTTTTTCGCCGCGAAGCGGAAGAAGCGCCCGATTGGCTTGCCGAGGACGCAGCTCCTTGGCCGCAAGGGATCGAGCCTGAGCGAAGGCGCGCGTTTGCAGCGGGGCTTGCCGAGATCCGCGAGCTGCTCGAACAGGGGGGATTCCCGCCACGTGCGCCTTCCAAGCTTCGCCGCTTCCTCGCCGAAGCGATGCCGGCATGGATCGAAGACGCCAACGGCGTGCAGGCCTTGGCGCGCTGGGTTGCGCTGCTCCGCCGGATGCGCGGGCGCTGGGGGTATCTGGACCTTGCCGCCGATCACGAGGGCGTGCGCCGCTGGCTGATTGGCGTGCTTTCCGCGGGGCGCTTCGTCGCCGATCGCGTGGCTCAGGATCCGGCGCTGTTGGAGTGGCCGATCGAACAACAGGGCTTGGGCGAGGAACTCGGGGCGTGGATCGCAAGGCTGGACGCGATCGCGGCCGACGACGAAGAGGCGGCGCTGCGGGCGCTCGCGCGAGCGACGGAGCAGGCCAAGCTCGCGGTGGCGCTGGCCGCGGATGCGCACCTCGTGGACGGGGTACAGGCGGGCGCGGCGATCGCGGATCTGGCCGACGCCGCCGCGCGCGCGGCGCGGCGCGTGGCGCTTGGGGCGCTGGGGCTGGACGAGGACTTTCCGCTCGTCGTCGTCGCGATGGGCAAATGGGGTTCGCGCGAGATGTCGCCGGCCTCGGATCTCGATCTGGTGTTCGTGCTAGCAGACGACGCGCCAAGGCGGATGCTGGCCTCGGGGCGCACGGCGATGGAAATGGCGCAGCGCGCAGCGCGGCGCACGCTGCAAACGCTCACCCAAGCCCCGCCCTTTGGCGCAGGCTTTGCAGTGGATGCGCGGCTGCGCCCGGCAGGGCAGGCGGGCGTGCTGTGCGTGAGCATTCAAGGGCTTGCCGACTACTACCGAAAAGAGGCGATGCTCTGGGAGCATCAGGCGTTGGCGCGGGCGCGCGCGGTGGCCGGCCCCGACGGCGCACGCGCGCGCGTGGAGGCGCTGATCCAAGAGATTCTCAATATCCCCCGCGATCCCGAGCAAGTGGCGCGCGCGATGCGCGAGATGAAGGACAAGATCGAGCGCCACCACGGCGGCAAACCTGGCGTGATCGATCTCAAGCACGATCCGGGCGGGATGGTGGACATCGAGTTCGCCGCGCAATACGCGCGGCTTGTGCTGCACCATGGCGAAACCGGTGTGGTGCCGACCTTGGCCGCGCCGCCGGCGCAGGCACCCTGGCCGGAGCATGCCCCTAGGCTTGCCGAGATCTACCGCCGGTATTTGCAGATGGAGCTGATGATGGTGGTGGAGCTCGACCGGCGCATCGAGCGTCTGGCGTTGGATCCCGCCGATCCTGGTTGGATCACGCTCAAGCGCCACGC
>CAZTLD010000253.1:0-1714 GCA_964614395.1 uncultured Zetaproteobacteria bacterium | reverse complement strand
CCGCGCATCCGCATCCAGCCAATCCAAGAGCGCCTCCATCGCCACGCAGCCGCCGCGGGCCGTGTTGATCACGCCGCGGCCGGCGAATCGGGCAAGCTTCGTCGCATCCAGCCAATCGCGCGTGGCCCAAGGCCCTTCCCGCACCAGCGGCAGATGCAGCGAAAGCAGATCCGCCTCGGCCAAAAGCGCATCCAGCGGGCAGCTTTCAAAGTCGGGATCGCGCACGGCGCGCGGCGGATCGTGCAACAGCGCCCGCATCCCAAGGCGCGAGGCGATCCGCGCCACGCGCGTGCCGATGCGGCCTGCGCCGACGATCCCGATCGTCGCATCCGGCGCAAGCCGCCCGCAGGCCACAAGCCGCACGAGCAACGCCGTCATGTATTCGGCGACCGCGTCGGTGGAGCTGCCGGCGGCGTTCGCCCATGCGACGCCGTGCGCGGAAAGCCACGCCTTGTCGAGGTGATCGTCGCCGACCGTCGCCGTCGCCACGAACCGCACCGGCGTGCCGGCAAGCAGCCCCGCATCCACGCGAATCGTCGAGCGCACGATCAGCGCATCGGCGCTGCGCGCAGCCTCAGGAAGGGCTTCGCGCTCGACGGCACACGCCGCCACCGGAAGCTCGGCAAACGCAGCCTCCACGCCCAGCGCGAAGCGGTCGGCGACGACGCGAAGCTTCACCGCGCGCGGATGCGTTCGATGATCGCCGAGGTCGAGCGCCCCTCCCAGAACGGCGCGATCACGACCTTCCCCCCGCGCGCCTTCACCCAGTCGGCACCCACCACTTCGTCCTCGCGGTAGTCGCCGCCCTTGACGAGCACATCGGGCGAAAGCGCTTGAATCAACGCAAGCGGCGTGTCCTCGGCAAAGGGCACGACGAGATCGACGAAGCGGATCGCGGACAGCACCGTCGCCCGGTCCGCCAACGGTTGGATCGGGCGCGCGTCGCCCTTGAGCCGGCGCACCGAATCGTCGTCGTTGATCCCGACGACCAGCCGGTCTCCCTGCGCGCGCGCGTACTGCAAGTAGCGCACATGCCCGGCGTGGATGAGGTCGAAGCACCCGTTCGTGAACACGACGCAAAGCCCTTCGGCGCGCCACCGCCGCACGGCCTCGATCGCCTCCTGCCGCGACGCATACCCCAGCCGCATCCGCTAGTGCCCTTCCTCCACGCGCAGCAGGTTCACGACCGCGCGCACGCCGTCCACGGCAAAGGCCAGCCTCTGCGCGCGCTCGGCCTCCTTGCGCGAGCCGACCACGCCGCGCAGATACACCTTGCCGCGCACCGTCTCCACATGCACCGACCAGCCGGAGACCACCGGATCGTCGAACAGCGCCGCCTTCACCTTGGCCGTGATCCAGCTATCGGACAAGCCCTCCTTCACGCTCGGCCGGCCGATCGCAAGGTCGTTCTTCACCGCGCGCACGCCCTTTTCGCTGCGGGCGATCGCTTCCGCGCGCGCCTTTTGCCTCGCATCCGGCACAAAGCCCGTCAAATGCACCTCGCCGTCGATCACCTCCACACTGATCCAGCCGGCGTCCACGTCCTTCGCGGCGATGAGCTTCGCGTCGATCTTCGCCGCCATCGCGACGTCCGCCGCGTGCTGCGAGGCCGGCCGCCGGTCGAACGCAAGCGCCGCGCCACCCGCCCCCACGCCGGCCACGACCACCGGCGCGCAGCCGGCGCACGCGACGAGGGCGCAGATCATCAAAGCGC
>CAZTLD010000252.1:362-1740 GCA_964614395.1 uncultured Zetaproteobacteria bacterium | reverse complement strand
AAGGCCATCGTCGCGCTCCTTGCTTCAGAGGATAGCCGAAGGGTAGGCGCTTTGGGTTTCTGCGCAAGCCGTCCGCGCGCTGCCGCTTGCGAGAATGCGTATGAATTTCATGCGTTCACGCCATCGCCCACTCTTCGCATAGGACTTCGGTTTGTTCCAAGACGAGATCCGTGGCCTGTTCCTGTTTGTCGGGCGGATAGCCGTATTTGCGGAGAATGCGCTTGACCAACACCCTGAGCCTTGCGCGGGCGGTTTCGCGCCTGCTCCAATCCACGCTGACGCTTCGGCGCACGACGGCGACCAGCTCATGCGCGATGGCTTTCAAGGTTTCGTCTCCGAGCACGTCCACGGCGCTTTCGTTGGCCGCGAGCGCGTCGTAAAAGGCCGTTTCCTCCTCGGAAAGCCCGAGCTCCTCCCCGCGCTTTTGGGCCTTTCGCAGCTCCTTCGCCATCGCGATCAGCTCTTCGATAACCTCGGCGGCGGCCACGGCGCGGTTGTGGTATCTTCTGACCGCTTTTTCCAGCATTTCCGAAAACGCCCGAGACCGCACGACGTTCTTTTTGAAGCGCACCTTGATTTCGTCCCGAAGTAGCTTCCTGAGCGCCTCCACCGCCAAGTTCTTCTGAGGAAGCGCGCGCACCTCGGCGAGAAACTCGTCGGACAAGATGGAGATGTCGGGCTTCTTGAGGCCCGCTGCCGCGAAGATGTCCACCACCTCGCAGCCGGAGACCGCGCGGGAGACGAGCTGCCTGACCGCAGCGTCGAGATCCTCGGGCGTGGATTCCTCTGGGCTTGTGGTTGTTTTGACCAGAGCGGCGCGAATCTCCTGAAACAGACCCACTTCGTCGCGGATCGCCAACGCCTCTTCGTGCGGCACCGCGAGCGCAAACGCCTTGGAGAGCGCCGCCACCGCCTGAAGGTAGCGCTTTTTGCCATCCTCTTGGGCCAGAATGAAATCCATCGCCTCGGCAAGCCCCTGCAAACGCGCCTTTGGCGGCAGGGAAAGCAGGCGCCGGTAGTCGAAGCCGTGCAGGATGCCGCAGACGATCTCGTATTTTTCCTTCATCACCGCAACGGCCTCGTCTTGATCGATCGCCGCCCTGCCGCGGCCGCCGCTGTCCGCATACACCGCAAGCGCCCGCTTCAAGGCCGGGGCGATCCCGATGTAGTCCACGATCAGACCGCCCGGCTTGTCGCGAAAGACACGGTTCACCCGCGCGATGGCCTGCATCAGGTTGTGCCCGCTCATCGGCTTGTCGATATACATCGTGTGCAGCGGCGGCGCATCGAAACCGGTAAGCCACATGTCGCGCACGATCACCAGCTCTAGCTCGTCGTCCGGGTCCTTGAAGCGCCGCGCGAGGAAATCGCGCCGCTC
>CAZTLD010000252.1:0-352 GCA_964614395.1 uncultured Zetaproteobacteria bacterium | reverse complement strand
GGCTGCCAGTCGGGCGGATCGGAGGCCGAGCCGGTCATCACCACCTTGATCTTCCCTTTGGCATCATCGTCGCTGTGCCAGTCGGGGCGCAGGGCCGTGATGGCCTTATACATCTCCACGCAGATGCGGCGGCTCATGCAGACGATCATGCCCTTGCCGATCATCACCTCCCGCCGCCGTTCCCAGTGGCGCACCAAGTCCTCCGCCACAAGCCGGATGCGGCGCTCCGCGCCCACCAGCGCCTCCAGCGATGCCCATTTCGACTTCAAGCGTTCCCGGCGAACGAGATCCTCTTCGACTTCGGCGATCTCCTCGATCTCCGCATCGAGCCGTGGCTTTTCGGCTTCGTCCA
>CAZTLD010000251.1:0-1746 GCA_964614395.1 uncultured Zetaproteobacteria bacterium | reverse complement strand
TAGCCGCTGATGAACTCCCCTTCCGCGCGCCCGCTCGGATAGGCGACGACGCACACAAGCCCATCCCGCCGAATTGCGCCATTCGCCATCTGCACCCAGCGGCCGGAAAGGTCGTTGTCGGCGCTGCTGCCGCCGTAAACGGGCGTGCGCACACCCAGCGCGTCCGCAATGCCCGCAAGCACCGCCTCCTCTACGCCCGGCGCGGCCTGCAGCCAGACGAACGCCGGCGCCTGCATGTAGCGGCCTGCACGGCGCGTGGCCTCGATCGCGGCCCAGCGCGCGGCCGCCCGCGGCGCGCCGCCAAGCGGCGCGAGCACCGCCGCATACGCGCCCGCCTCGTCCGCCACCGCCCACAGTGCAAGCCCTGCCTGCTCGGCGACGAACACGCCGTCGTCCGTGATCGCACCCAGCGCCGACGACGCACCGGAAACCGCCGCCTCCGGCGCAAGCTCGCGAAGCTTTTCCGCGATCCGCGCCCAGTCGTAGGCGGCGTTCGCGGCCACATGCACCCATTGCGGCTGCGCTGCCCCCAGCCTTGCGCGCAGCCGGCCCCACGCCTCGTCCACCGCGCGCACGGGATCGGGATGAAGGCTTGCGCCGGTCGCCACTCGCATATCGCAATCCTAGATGAGACTGCGCGCGGAAGGCCAATGCGGTAAGCTTGTGCGCATGCTCGCGCTGGACGATGCCCGCTGCCTGAACGGAGATGCGCCCGCCTGCCGGCGCTGCGCGGCCGCCTGCCCTGAGGACGCGATCGCGTTCGCAGCCGCGAAGCCCAGCGTGGATGCGGCCCGATGCGTGGAGTGCGGCGCGTGTGTGGCCGCCTGCCCGAACGACGCCTGGCGCTTGGACGGCAAGAGCCTCGGCGCATGGGCGGACGAGGCCCTGGCGGATGCGGGCGCGGCGCTTGCGATCGGCTGCGCGCGCACGCAAGCGGCGCGGCGCGTGCCGTGCCACGCGATCTGGGATGCGGCGCTCTTCGCCGAGGCCGCCGCGCGCGGCGTGAGAAAGCTTGCGCTCGTCGGCACGGAGCACTGCGCAAGCTGCCCCCGCCGCCACGGGCGCGCGAAGGCCGAGGCCGCGATCCGCGCGCTGGACGCTTGGCGCGGGGCATTGAGCATTACGCTTGAAGTCGCATTCATGCCGGAATCTGCGCAAAAAAATGAAGAAAAAGAACAGAAAAGCGTGCCGGAAAGGCGAGCATTTTTCAAAAACTTGATCCCTTCGGCGATCATGGCGCTCAAGGCCGCGCATGATGAAATCTCGGCTGGCATGCGCGCACCGGAGGGCGAACCGGCCGAGGCCGAGGCGCCTTCGCGCATCCGCAGGCTCGTGGAGGCCGTGCGCAGGCTCGCCCCGAGCTTTGCGCCGGTGCCGGCGGATGCGACGATCCCGGCAGGCGGCGTGATCGTGGACGCCGATCGCTGCACCGCCTGCCGCGAATGCGTCGAGATCTGCCCTACGGATGCGCTTTCGCTGCGCGCGTATGGCGACGGGATGCTGATGGAGCTTCATGTGCAGCGCTGCATCGGCTGCAGCGCATGCGTGGATCGGTGCGCCGAAGCAGCGCTGGAGCGCCTGCCCACGCTGAGCTTTCCGGCGCTGCTTCAGCGCATGCGACCGCTGGCGCTGATTCCGAACAAGGAGGCGACGCATGGCACGCATCGTTGAGCAAGACGTCACTCTCACCGGCGTGCGGCCGGAGCGGCAGGCCGAGGGTAAGCTCACGATCCGCGAATATGCGGA
>CAZTLD010000250.1:0-1748 GCA_964614395.1 uncultured Zetaproteobacteria bacterium | reverse complement strand
CATCAGCGCGCCTCCTTCTGCGCGATCTCCGAGGCTTTCTGCGCAAGCCGCGCGGCCACGTCGGCGCGAATGGAGCTTGGCGTGTCTTTCAGGCGCTTGCGCAGCCAGTCGCGGAAGCTCAAGAACCTTCCTTCAAGCTGGCCCTCTGTGCTCCAGTCGGCGTCGCCTTCCTTGCACGGCGCGCCGTCGTCGTCGAAGAGGCTTTGCATCAGCGCATCGGCGCTTGCTGCGCCTTGCGCCAGCTCCCGCACGCGGCCCCATTGGGCTGGCCCCGGCCCTGGGCTTGGCGCGCCGAGCCTCTTCGCGGTGGCGTAGAGCGTTTGCAGCTCGGCCAGCAGCGCATTTGCGCGCGCTTCCGCCTCTTGCGCGCCGTCCATCTTCGCCTTCTGCCAGCGCATCCAGCGGATCAACGGATCGTCCGGCGCTTGCGGCGCGGCCTGCGCGCGCGCCGTCCGTGGCGGCGCGGCGAAGCGCGGATGCGGCCCTTGCAGGATCGGCGGCTGCCACCACACCAAACCCAGCCCCTGCTCGCGCCAAAGCCCGACCTGCTCGGGAAGGCCTGCCGGATCCACCGCCTGCTCCAGCTCGAAGGCGAGCACGCTGCCGGCTGCGATCACGAGCCTTTCCGGCTCCGGCATGCGCCAGCGCTGGTTGTAGGGCGCGTAGCGGCGCACCGCGATGAAGCTGCGCTCGGCAATCAGCCTTCCCGCCGGCAGCCCGAGCATCTCCGGCGCGGGCCTCGTGATCGGCGCGCCGTCCGCAGCGAGCGCAAGATCGGTGAGCGCCCAGAGGATGAGCCTTTCGGAGGCCGGCCCCGTCTGCCGCCACGGAAGCCTGATGTCTTCGGGCCGGATGCGGGCGCGGCCGTATTGCGCCGCGCGCGAGCGGCCAAGATGCGCAAGGCCGGAGATCGCCTCCTGCACGCGGCGCGCGAGCGCCTCCGGCAGGTCGTCGTCCCACGCAAGCGTGCCTGCGAAGCGCTGGCCGCGCGCGAGCGCCTCGTAGCCGAAAAGCTGCGCCTCGGCCGCCTGCCCGCGCTCGGGGTCGATCGCGGTTTTCATCTCCAATCTGCGCTGAGGCGCGACGACGCGCCCGCTCGGCGTGAGAAACCCCTCGCGCAGCGGCTCGTAAGGCTCGGCGCCGCGAATCGTTCGCGCGCCTTCGGGATCGGCGGCGTTGACGACGATCTCAGCATCCATGCGGCCGTCGGCGCCGCGCCAAGCGGCCGCCTTCGGCGCGTGCAGCGCAAGCGGCATCGGCAACGCGATCTCGCCGTCCACGAACGGAAACGCGCAGCCGAAGCGCAGCTTGCCGCTGTGAAACGCAAGCCAAGCCTCGTCCGGCGCAAGCGCCGCATAGAGCCTAGCCGCCGCCCAGCCCCTGAGCGCCGCGCCCGGCACGTAGGCCAGCGTCGCATGCCCGCCGACGGACGCGGGCGCAGCCGAGAACACCAAGTCGTCCACCGCCTCCAGCACGAACGGCCAGCGCTTCATCGCTTGGCCTCCGCGATCCGGCAGCGGCCGAAGCCGCGCGTGCGCATCGCGCCTGCGGCGCGCACGAGCGGAAGCGCCGCGCGAATCTTCTCCTCCCAGCGATCCGGCGCTTTTCGCCCGGGCAAAGGCTCGATCTCGGCGTAGAGCACGACCGGCGCGACGACCTGCACGCCGCGCAGCGACTTTTCCTTGGCCGTGCCGCGCTCGGTGATCGCGGTCGCGAACGTCGCGCGAAACAGCGTGGGCACGAGCGCC
>CAZTLD010000249.1:0-1757 GCA_964614395.1 uncultured Zetaproteobacteria bacterium | reverse complement strand
TGGGTTTACAGCGGCCGCATTCGCTCCGCGCTGCCCGCGCTGGGGCTTTTGCTCGCCTTCGGCGGCCACCCCTCGCGATAGCCGAGAAGCGCCACTCCCACCTGCGGAAAGGCGAGGCTCACGCTTTCGGCGAGCATCGCTGCCGCCGCATCCATGCCAGGCTCGACCTGATTGGCCACGACCCACACCGGCGTGCGGCCGATTGCGGCCAGCGCTTCCAATGTCAACAGCGTGTGATTGATCGCGCCGATGCGCGCGCGCGCCACGACCCACACCTCCCACTCCGGCAGGCGCGCGATCCAGTCGCGCACCTCAAAGCCCGGCGCAAGCGGCACGCGCACCCCGCCGATGCCCTCGATCATCACCTCGCGCGCGGCGTTTCCTTGCGCCGCACACCAAGCCACGAGCGCATCCGGATCCAACGGAGGCGCTTGTTCCGCCCGGGCCGCGAAAAGCGGCGCTGCTGGCGTGCGGTAGGCGTAGAGATTGATCGCCGAAGCCGGCAGGCGTTGCGCATCGGCCAAAAGCGCGACATCCGGATTGCGCCCGCGCGCGTCGGCTCCAGCAGCCACGGGCTTGAGCACCCGCCTTCCTTCCCCCGCGCGAAGCCAGGCCAGCGCCGCATAGGTCTTGCCCGCGTCGGTGTCGGTCGCAGTCAGGAATATTCTCATCGCGCCCATGCCTGCGCGTAGATCACTTCAAATGTTGCCACAACCCCCCCTTCCTCGGCCGGAAAGCGCTCCTGATAGATGCGCTCCAGCTCCCGAAGCCAGCGCCGCCCGCCCAGCCCCTTGCGCGCGGGCGGCAAGGCCGATGCGCTTGCGCCGATCGCCTTGAGCTCGCGCATCAGCGCGCGCGCGCTCGGATATGTGCGCCGGAACACGTCCACGTCCAACACCGTCGTTTCCACCGCAAACCCGTGCAGCAAATCGCCGAGCGCCATGATGTCGGGAAAGGCAAGCACCCGGCGGCGCAGGTTCGGATCAAGCGCCACGAGCGCTTCGCGCAGTTCCTGCAACGTGCGCATCCCGAAGGTGGAAAACAAAATCAATCCCCCCTTTCGGCACACGCGCCGCATCTCGGCCAGCATCGCCGCCGGATCCGCAACCCACTGCATCGTGAGGTTCGAGGCCACAAGATCGAAGCTTGTCTCGGCAAGCGGCAGGCGCGCCGCATCGCCGCACAGGCAAAAAAGCCTTCTTCTCCGCCACGGCCAACGCGGGCGGAGTCTCATTTGCGCGAGCCTCAGCATCGGCTCGGCGATGTCGAGCAAATACATTTCCGCCTTCGGGAAACGCGCCTGCAAGCGCTCGGCGAAAAGCCCATCGCCGCTTCCGATGTCCAGGATGCGGCAGGGCGCAAGGCGCGTAAAGCGCAGGTGCTCATCAAGCCTTTGCGCCACCTCGCGCTGCAGCTCGGCATGCTTGCGGTAGCTTTCGGCTGCGCGCGCAAACGCCCGCCGCACCTTGCGCGGATCCGGCCCGATCATATGAGCGCCCATCGCCGAAGGATGCCAAGCACTGCATCCGGATGCGTGCGCATCGGGGCATGGCCCGCATCCGCAATGGACGCAAAGCGAAACCTTCGCGCCAGCGCGGCCGAGGCGGCTGCCGCCCGCCAGCTCAGCACCCGATCCCGCCGGCCCGCGATCCAGAAGGTGTCCAAATCAAGCGACGAAAGCGCATCGCGCAGATCCAGCGTCGCCAAAAGCTGAAGCCCTGCGGCAAGCGCCTCCTTGGAGGGCGTCTCCGCGCGCA
>CAZTLD010000248.1:0-1763 GCA_964614395.1 uncultured Zetaproteobacteria bacterium | reverse complement strand
CGAACGCCGCCTTTTCCTCCGATCCGACGATCGCGGCCACCTCGCAGCCGAAGAGCTTCGCGATCTGCACCGCCACGTGCCCGACGCCGCCCGCCGCGCCGTTGATCGCCACGCGCATGCCGGCTTCAATCTCGGCGCGGTCCACGAGCGCCTCCCAGGCCGTGATCGCGACCAGCGGCAGCGCCGCCGCCTGCACGAAGTCCACGCCCTCCGGCATCGGCGCAAGATACGCCTCCGGCACGCACGCCGCCTCGGCGTAGCAGCCGGCGCGCGGCTGGCCCAAGCCCCCGTAGCAGAACCAGACGCGCATGCCCTCTTCCCAGCCGGCGGCGCGCGCTTCCTCGCCTGCGGCCTCGATCACCCCCGCGCCGTCGCAGCCGAGCACCGCGGGCGGCTCGCCGAGAAACGGCCCGCGCGCGCGCTGCTTGGCGTCCACCGGGTTGACGCTCGCCGCATGCAGGCGCACGCGCACCTCGTTCGCCTCCGGCTCCGGAAGCGGCCAGTCCTCCCGCAGCTTGAGCACCTCCGGCCCGCCGGGCTTCGTCATCACCACTGCGCGCATGGCCTTCCTCCTTTCATGCAAGCTCCACGTCGTATTCCCAAACCTCGCGCGTGTGCGTGCTCACGTATTGGATGCGGCGATCCTTCGCCAAACCGAAGATCCCGCCGACCACGCTCGTGGGCTTCTGCCCGCCGGTGATGTCTATCGCGATTTCGTCGTCGGTGAAGCCCTCGGCGCGAAGCTCGGCGAACGCGCTTCGGATCGCACGCGCAAGCTCGTCCGCGTTTTCGAAGTCCACGCCCTTGTCCAGCCCCTTGGCCGGCGCGATGCGGACGTGTTCCCCCAGCCCCGCTTGCTTGCGCATCTGCGCCGCGAACGCGTCCAGATACGCATGGCTGCCCTTGCGGTCGCCGACGTCCGCCGACGGGATCACGCACACGCGCGCAAGGCTCCCGTGGCGGGCGTGCGCGCGCAAAAGCGCCGCCGCCGGCACCCAGGATGATTTTTCGTCGATCGAAACCCCATCCGGCGCAAGACGCGGCGTGCTCAGAAACATCACGATCGCCTTCGCCGGCCGCGCCGGCCGCTGCGCAATGCGCACCTGGATCTCCTCGCCGTCGCGCGAAAGCCGCCAGAAAAGCAGGATCAACGCCGGCAGTGCGCCAAGCCCCAACACGCGCTGCCAAACTTCCGGAAACAGATGCAAGAGCTGATCGCCGAACCAGCCGACCGCGATCACCGCAGCCGAAGCGCCCGCGACGACCCACACATTGGCCGTATCGCCGAACGCAAGCCGCAGCATGTTGCGCGCATGCCGCCAGCGCATGAACGCCCCCTTCGCCGTTGGATGCACAAAGCCTAGCGCAAGGGTGCTCTCGCCCCCATGCCGACCATATGGGGATTGCAGGCTCAGCTGTGCGCGGCGCAGCGCCCGAAGCGGGGCGCTTTGCTTCGCGCCTTCTTCGCCTGCCCGCATGCTCCTAGAGTAGGCGGGATGCCTTCGGCCTTCGCTTCCCCGCGGCGGGATCGGCGCCCTCTCGGCGCGGTCGTTTGGGCGCTTGCCCTCGCACTGCAGAGCGGTTGCGCTTCGCTTGGCGCTCCAAGCAGCCAGCAGGCGATCGCCGAACTCTGGAAGGGCTGGGCGGAGATCGATGCGCTGATGCAGCCGAGCTATCCCGAGGCGGTGCCGATCGTGCTCGTGCACGGATGGAACGGAAGCGAGTTCAGTTGGCCGCCGCCGGAGCGGCTGGCCGCGTTGGAG
>CAZTLD010000247.1:0-1782 GCA_964614395.1 uncultured Zetaproteobacteria bacterium | reverse complement strand
TTTAGCATATTTTCTTGGTCTTGGCCGGCGTATTTATCCGGATTTTCCTTGATATGACCATACCTTCCGCGGGCAAGGATCGAAACGAGCGCGGAAATATCATATTTTTTGACTTCATCGCAGGCGATCGCATGCAGCGCGCGCGCAACCTCGGAAAACGCGCGTTCTGCGGCGGCGACCCAGTCTTCCGGCGCGGCCTCCTCGCCGGAGAGCGGGTGCATCTGCCGTTTCTCCAACCACTCGGCCACCTGCGCGGTCAGCCACTCGGGATCGGCGTCGGCCACATCCAAAAGCAGCCGCAACTCGTCCGTGCCGCGCATCGCGTCCATCGCGCGCTCGGCCGCGCGGCGATACAGCGCCTTCGGATGCTCGGTGGGCGGAAAGCGGCTGGATGCGCCGGCGGCCATCGGCATCCGCTGCGCGACGGTGCGCAGGAAGCTGTCGATCGTGCCGATCGCAAGCCTTGCCGGCGTTTCGTGCAGGCCCGGATGGCGCTTCCGCGCCTCTTTTGCGGCCTTGCGCAGCGCGCGCGCATAGTCGGAATCCGCAGGCGCATCGGGATCGGCAAGCGCCTCCACGATGCGCCGCCGCATCTCCGCGGCCGCCTTGCGCGTGAAGGTGAGCGCCAGGATGGACTCCGGATGCTCCTCTTGCGCAAGCAGGCGCAAAAAGCGCAGCACGAGCAGCGAGGTCTTACCCGAGCCTGCGGGCGCGCGCACGATCACCGAGCGCGCAGGCTCGCAGGCCTTGGCGCGCGCGTCTGCGTCGCTCAGCGCTCGTGAATCCGGCATACCGCCTCCAGCCTGCATGTCCGGCAATGGCGCGCATCTTCGGGCAGAACCTTGGCCTCGCCGCGCTGATGCGCGCGCGCGATCTCCTCAAGCGCAGCCTTCCAGCGCTCGCAAAGCTTGTCCCAATCCTCCCTCCCTTTTTTGACGCATCCCTCGATCGGAAATGCGGCCTTGCCGTCGTATTTGCACTCGCCTCTTCGCGCCTGTGCAAAAAGCGCGCCGCGCGCGCCGGTGGCGAGCACATACACCGGCATCTGCGTCGCCAAAAGCTTCTCGTTCCACTCGCCTTGCCCCGGCGCTTGGCCGGTCTTGTAGTCGATCACGACGAGCGCACCGTTTTTCTCGATTCGATCCAGCCGATCCACCCGCACCGCAAAGCGCACGCCGGCGAGCGTTATCTCGCGCTCTTCTTCCAGGCCCACGATCCGAAACGGCTGCTTTTCGGCGCGCACGCGATCATGAGCCAAAAGCTCTGCGACCAGCGCCTTGAGCCTGGCCTCTTCAGCCTCCCGCCACGGGGAAGGGATCGCGCCGCCTTCGGCCGCAAGCGCCTTGCGCACCGCCTCATGGATGAGCTCTTCCAGCGCCTTGTTGGACGCTTGACGCAGCGCGTCGCTGGATTCCAACTCGGCCCAGACATGCTTCATCGCGGCGTGCAAGGCCCTTCCGTGCGCATCGGGCGGCACGCCCTCGCGCGGCGGCGCAAACGGCTCCAAGCCAAGCCAGCCGCGAAATTGCCCCGCAAACGGGCAGCGCGCCTGCCAGTCCAGCCGGCGAAGCGCGTGTTTCCAGCTCGCCTCGGGCGCTGGGCGCGAAATGCGGGCGGCGTCCTCAAACCTGGACAGCGCATCGGGCGCCACGGAAATCGCGCCTTGGTGCGCGCGCGCCTCGGCGAACGCTTCGCGAAACAGCGGGCTTGGCCCCATCTCCTCGTCCCCGCGCATGCGCGCAAAGCTCACACACACTTCGCCCGCCGCCGAGATCGCCCGCC
>CAZTLD010000246.1:0-1786 GCA_964614395.1 uncultured Zetaproteobacteria bacterium | reverse complement strand
CGATCCGGGTGCCGCTCGATGCGCCGAATGCCGATCAGCGCCTGGGCACGGCGATGGAAACGCTGGAAAAGCGGGCGCGGGCGGCGTTTCCGGACGGCGAGGACGCGCGCTGGGCGCTCGAGGTGCGCTACCTCGGCCAAGGCGAAGGCCTGTCCGTGCCGTGGCGGGGATCGGCCGCACAGGCCGCGGAAGACTTCGCCGCCGCCCATCGGGATCTCTTCGGGCATACATTGGCGCGCCCGGTGGAGGCGGTGCGGCTGGAGCTGCAGCTTGCCGCGCCCACGCCGCCCTTTGCGCTGCCGGAGCTTGCCCCTGCGGCCACGCCGCCGCGGGTGCTCGCGCACGCCGAGGCGCATGGATTCGGCCGAGGCCCGCTGATCGATCGCGCCTCGCTGCGGCCGGGGCACGAGCTGGAAGGCCCGGCCTGGATCGTCGAGGACACCGCCACACTTTTCGTGCGCCCAGGCTGGGCGCTCGGCGTGCACGCCCAAGGACACTTGATCATGGAGCGGGTGCGATGAGCGATCCGGTGCGCCTGGCCGTGTTCGCGCATCGGTTGCAGGCGATCTGCGACGAGATGGGCGCGCGCTTAAGGCGCGCGGCGGTCAGCCCCAACATCCGCGATCGGCTGGATTTCTCTTGCGCGTTGTTTTCCGCCGACGGGGAGCTGTTGGCGCAGGCCGCGCACATCCCGGTGCACTTGGGCTCGATGGCGTTTGCGATGCGCGGGGTGGTCGCGCGGCTCGACTGGCGAAAAGGCGATCTCGTCGTGTTCAACGATCCGTTCGAAGGCGGCACGCACCTGCCGGATGTGACGGTGGCGATGCCGCTGTTCATCGGAGATACGCGCGTGGGCTTCGCCGCCTGCCGCGCGCACCACGCCGAGATCGGCGGGCGCGCGCCCGGCTCGATGGGCACGGCCACGCGCCTGGCCGACGAAGGCTGGGTGATCGCGCCCACCCATTGGTATCGCGCCGGCCGCGAAGCAAAGGCGTTCGTGGAGGCGGTGCGGGCGCACACGCATGTGCCGGAGGAAAGGCTTGCGGATCTCGCCGCGCAGCGGGCGGCGGTGCTGGCGGCGCAAGCGCGCGTGGAGGAGATGGATGCGGCGGAGTTCATGGCACTGAGCGAGGCGCTCCTTGCCGTGGCCGAGGGCTACGGGCGCGCGGCGATCGACGCACTCCCCGACGGGGCTTATGCCGCAAGCGACCTTTTGGACGACGACGGCGCCGGCAACGAGGATCTTCCGATTGCGGCGTGCATCACGATCGAGGGCGAAACGGCGACCGTGGACTTCACCGGCACCGCGCCGGCTGCGGCAGGCCCGGTCAACTGCCCGCTCAGTGTGACCGCGGCGAGCGTCTTTTACGTGTTCCGCTGCCTGATGCCGCCGCACACGCCCAGCACCGGCAGCGTCTTTCGCCCGATCCGAATCGTCGCGCCGGAAGGGACGCTCGTGCACGCGCCGCGCGGCGCGCCTGTGGCCGCAGGCAATGTGGAAACGAGCCAGCGCATCGTGGATGTGCTCCTCAAGGCGCTGGCCCAGGCCGCGCCAGAGCGCATCCCCGCCGCCGCGCAAGGCACGATGAACAACATCGCGTTCACAGGCGCGGGTTTTAGCCACTATGAAACGCTTGCCGGCGGCATGGGCGCGCATCCCGAAGGGCCGGGCGCGGATGCCATCCAATGCCACATGACGAACACGCGGCTGGCCTCGGCGGAGGTCTTGGAGATGTATGCGCCGCTGCGCGTCGTGCGCACCGAGATCCGGCGCGGCTCCGGCGGC
>CAZTLD010000245.1:0-1788 GCA_964614395.1 uncultured Zetaproteobacteria bacterium | reverse complement strand
GGGCGGTGTCGGGACCGGCGCGGGCAGGCGGTCTTGGCGGGATAGGGGGCGACGAGGGTTCCGTCAGACCGCAAAGAATGGGATATGCCGAAAGGCGCTGCCGCCGCGGGATCTCTCGAAGGCCTGATCCGACGGCACGCTTCATGCGCCTTCGCTGCGGGGGCGAACCGGAAGCGCAAGGCTTCAAACCGCGCGAATCGCGGCATCTGGGCCGGTCAGGGGCGTCATTCCGCCGCCTCGCGCCGTTTTTTCGCGCGGATGTGGCGCTTTTTGGCTCCGATCGCGTGCGGATTGCGGCACGTTAGTGAAATAGCCCATAGCCTTCACATCATTCCATTGCCACAATGAGGCCATGCCGGTGCTGGTCGCGCATCGAGGCGATCAAGCGTGCGCGCCAGAGAACACGCTTCGCGCGTTTGCCTGTGCGTGGGAACATGGCGCTCGCTTTGCGGAATGCGATGTGCAGTTCACGCGCGACTTCGAGCCGGTGCTGCTGCACGACAACTGGCTGCGCCGCCTGTGCGGGCGGCCGGATCTGCGCGCGATTCGTTTGGACTACCACCAACTCGCGCATGTCTGCAGGCCTCGCTTTGCGCTGCTTCGCTTGGCTGAGTTCGCCGAGTGGCTCGCCGTGCACGAGGGGCTGGTGGCGTTCGTCGAGATCAAGCCCACGGTGCTGCGGCAGCGAAGCGCCGAGGCGGTAGCGGCACGCGTGCTGCGCGTCGTCGCCCCCGCCGCGCAGCGCAGGATCGTTTGGATCAGCAAGTCCGGCGAGATCCTCGATGCGCTCGCCCGCCGGACGCTGGCGCCGCTTGGGTGGGTCGCATCCGGCAAGGTGCCGCCGAAGGCGCCAATGCGCTATGTGTTTTTGCCGTGGCGAATGCGCAAGGAAGCCAGCCGCTTTCAAGCACAAGGCATGGAGGCGGCGGTCTACACAATCAACGAGGCGGAACGGGCTCGGGCATTGGCCGCTCAGGGCATCGATCTGATCGAAACGGACTTTTATGGCCGCATGCGGCGGGAGACGGGGCTTGTATGACCTGTGCGTGATCGGCGGCGGCATTTACGGCTGCGGGGTGGCTCAGGCGGCGGCCGCCAACGGCCTTTCTGCGCTCCTCGTAGAAAAGGGGGAGCTTGCCTCCGGCACGAGCAGCCAGTCCACGAAGCTCATCCACGGGGGGCTGCGCTACCTCGAGCAGGGGCGCTTGAAGCTCGTCTATGAGGCGCTTGCCGAGCGCGAGATTCTGCTGCGCATCGCGCCGGGGCTTGTGGAGCGCGTCTGGGTGCATATCCCGATCTACGCCGGCAGCCGCCGCAGCCGGGCCTGGGTGGGGGCGGGGCTTGCCCTGTATTGGCTGCTTTCGGCGGGGCGCTCGCCGATGCGAGGCTTTACGCCGGAAAGGTCTCCGGTGCCGGCGCTTCGGCGGGAGGGTCTTCGTTGGGTGTGGGCCTACACCGATGCGAGCACCGACGACGCAAGGCTCGTGCGGGCGGTGGCGGACAGCGCGCGCCGCTTCGGCTGCGAGATCCGGACGCATTGCGCGTTGGAGCGCGCCGAGGCGCACGAAGGCCGCTGGAAGATCGCGCTTGGCGATGGCAGCCGCGTGGAGGCGCGCGTGCTTGTGAACGCCGCAGGCGCGTGGATTCCGGCAGTGGCGCGGCGCATTGTGCCCGCTCCGCCCTCGCCGCCGGTGCGCCTCGTGCAGGGAAGCCACCTGTGGCTTGATCGGCCGATGGAGGCGTTCGTGTATCTGGAATCGCTCGACGGGCGGGTCATGTTCGTGCGCC
>CAZTLD010000244.1:0-1799 GCA_964614395.1 uncultured Zetaproteobacteria bacterium | reverse complement strand
CCTTACGAGGCCAAGCCCTATCACGAATACCGAAAGCTTTTCATCAACGAAGCGCTCGTGAGAGAGGGGCGGCGCTACCTGCGCGCGCATCGCCGCGCCTTTGATCGTGCGCAGCGCCGCTACCAAGTGGAGGCGCCTGTCGTTGCCGCGATCCTTGGCGTGGAGACCCACTATGGGCGGCATCAGGGGCGCTTTCGCGTGCTGGATGCACTTTACACGTTGGCTGTCGGCTACCCGCCGCGATCAGCGTTTTTCGCAAGTGAATTGGGCGCTTTTTTGCAGCTTGCGTTTCAGGAACGCATCGATCCGAAGAAAGTGCTCGGTTCCTATGCCGGGGCGTTTGGCATCACGCAGTTCATCCCCAGCTCCTATCAGGCCTATGCCGTGGATGCGGATGGGGATGGTGCGCGCGACGTATGGCGCTCGCATGCGGATGCGATCGCAAGTGTGGCCAACTACTTCCGCGCGCACGGATGGAGAATGCATAGGCCAATCGTGGAATGGCTCGGCGCGCGCGAGGATCTTGCGGATCTTGATGATCCAACCCTCCAGCGCTTTGTGCCGCTTGCGGAGATCAAGCCTCGCCTCGGCCGGCTGCATGGGCCTTGGCGCCGGGACGATCTCGTCAGCGTCATCCGCCTTCCCACCGAAGCGGGCCCGCGCTATGCGCTTGTGCACAAGAACCTCTATGTGATCACGCGATGGAATCGCTCGGTGAACTACGCGATGGTGGTCGCCGAGCTTGCGGGCAGGCTGGGATGCCGGGCGTGTTGGCGCGCACGCTGAGCTTGGGATTGGCGATGGCGCTTGCCGCCTGCGCGCACCATCCGCCTTCTGCCTCAGCCCTGCGCCCCGCGCCCGGCTGGGTGCAGACGGGCATCGCCTCATGGTACGGGCCCAAGTTTCACGGTCGCCTTACCGCCAGCGGGGAGCGCTTTGATATGCATGCGCTCACCGCAGCGCATCGGATGCTGCCGCTGGGAAGCCTCGTGCGGGTCGTGAATCTGGACAACGGCCGCAGCGTCGTCGTGCGCATCAACGACCGAGGGCCGTTCGCGAAAGGGCGCATCATCGACCTTTCGTATGCCGCGGCGCAAAAGCTGGGCATGATCCGGCAGGGCACGGCGCGGGTGCGCCTGGAGTTGATCCAGGCGCCGAAGCGGCACGCCCGGGTGCAGCTGGGCGCGTTCCGCGAGCGCTGGCGTGCGGAGCGGATGCGTGCGCGCTACGCCGCGCTTGCGCCGGCCTCCATCGAATACGCGCCCGAGCGCGGCGTGTACCGCGTATGGTTGGGGCCAGTCTCGGCCGAGGAAGCCGAGCGTCTTGCGCGCCTTCTGCGCCGCGATGGCATCCGCGCGCTGGTGCAAAGCCGATGACGCGCCCTCGCATTGCCGCATTCGGCTCGTCGCGCCCGGATCTACCGCGCGGGCTCTACGAAGAGGTGCGGGCGATGGCGCAGATGCTGGGGGAGGCAGGCTTCGACGGGCTGGTCGGCGGGCATCAGGGGATGATGGCGGCGTTCTCCGAAGGCTTGACCGCAGGCGGGGGGCATGTGCGGGGCGTGACTTTGTCACGCTTTCCTACGCCGCCGGAGCATACCCTGGCCGAAGAGGTGCGCGCGCGAGACTTTTTCGAGCGCATGCGGCATTTGATCGAGGACGCTGACGGGTGGCTTGTGCTGCCCGGGGGGCTTGGGACGCTTGCAGAGCTTGCGATGGCGTGGGATCTGGTGGCGATCCGGGTGTTGGGAGCGCGGCCGCTCGTGTTGTTCGGGGATTTTTGGTCGCCAGTGTTGGAGA
>CAZTLD010000243.1:0-1810 GCA_964614395.1 uncultured Zetaproteobacteria bacterium | reverse complement strand
CCCCTAGAGCTGCCAGCCCGCCAGCGACTTCCAGCGCGTCCATAGCGCCTCCGGAACGCCGTCGGGCACGTAGGCCGGCGCGCGCTCGGGCCAGCGGCGGATGCGATCGGTGGGGATCTCCTCGTATGCGCCTTCGTCCAGCCAGAACACCACCAGCACCGCCTTTTCGCGTTCCTCCGGCTCCATGTTCAGCGAAAACGGCGCGGCCCGCTTGCCGTCTTGGCTGCGCCACAGCTCCAGCGCGCACACGGCTTCGGCCAGCCGTCGCATCTTCGCCGAGCGATCAGGGGGCAGCGCCTGGAGGAAGGCGTGCAGCGCGGGGGAAACATGGCCCGGTCGCGCGAGCACCTGCGTGGCGTCCACGTTGTCTCCCACCGCTTCGCGAGGGCGGCGGCGCAGCAGCAGGGGATCGAGGCTCGTGTCCACCTTGCGCGTGTCCGGTTCTTCCGCGTCCAGATGCTCCCAAGGCAGGAAGCTCGCCATCGCGCGCTCATCGAAAAGCTCGCGCAGCGCGCGCATCGGCTCGCGCAGGTTGCGCTTCCCGTATCGGGCGCGAAGTTGGCGCGCAAGCGCAGGGATGCAGATGGGATCGTTCGTGAACGCGCTTTCGATCGCCACGATCAGGCCTTCCAGCATCATCGCCAGCTTTTCGTCGTGGGGCGTGGGCTGGCGGCGCAGCGCGTCCAGCCAATGGCGGAACATCTTGAGATAGGCGTGTGGGGGAGGGAAATCCATCCCCAGCATGTAGCCGTGTTGTTCGTCGCCGCGCAGGCCGAACACCTTGCGGATCTCCTCCAGATCGCGCTTGGCCATCTTGGCGGCGCCCGCCTCGGTGGCGGAAAGGCGCTCCTCCAGATAGAGACGAGCGAGGTCGGCCACGCAAATGCGCGCCGGGATGCTGCGCCCGCGCCAGCCGCGTTTGAGCGCGAGCATCTGAATCGCCAGCAGGATCAGGCGCATCTTCTTGCTGCGCTCACCGGTGGGCTGCGCCCGCGAGGGCGTTCGCCGCGCAGGAATGAAGTCCAAAAACGACGCCATCGGCCGCTCCTTTTTTCTTGCCGCGATGCTAATGCCTCGGCGGACGGGATGCGCAAGGCGCGGTGCGCGTTTTGTCCGCGCCTCTTGCGAAGCTTCGCCCAGGCCGGAGCGCCGGCCAACACCACGAAGAGAGGAGGCAGCCATGAAGGGATGGTCGTTCTCGAACTCGCCCGTGGGCGTGATCGCGGCGGGAGTGTATGCGCTCGCGATGCTGCTGCCTGCGGTGAAGCTGGGTGGGGAAGGCTTCAGCTTGGCTTCGGTATGGGCTGGCAAGCTGGGGCTGTTGTTCGCCGTCGCGGCGGCGATCTTGTATGGTCTCGGCAAGCGGATGCCGGCGAAGGTGCTGGGGGTGGTCGCGCTGCTGCTCGTGCCGATTGGCGTGGAGGGGATCGCCGAGCTCGTGATGCAGGACCCAGCCGTGAACTTCGCCGCGCAGTTTGGGAATGCGTTCCTTCAGAAGTCCGGCATGCCGAAGGTGCAGGACATGGTCGTCTCGGCGGTGTGGAGGGGCCTGAGCCTTGGCTTCTACCTCGCGCTGCTGGCGGGGGTGGCGATCGTGTTCGCCCCGAAGGGTAAATCCGCAGCCGCCTAGCAGGCAGCCGGCCATTGTGCACGAGGGCGGCCTGCCGGGCCGCCCTTAATTGTGAGGCGCGACTAAGCTGCGCAACCGCCCATTGCACAAGTTGCGCATCTGCGCAGCCGCGGGGAGGGCCTGCGCATCTTGCGCAGCCTGCGCATAGATGCACGCAAGCGTCGCCGCTGTGCAAACCGG
>CAZTLD010000242.1:0-1814 GCA_964614395.1 uncultured Zetaproteobacteria bacterium | reverse complement strand
GCTCAACCACCGCGCGAACATCTTTGCGATGAAGCTTGCAGAGGTGGAAGCCATCGTGTCCATCTCCGCGGTGGGCTCGCTCAAGGAAGAGGTCGCGCCTGGAGACTTCGTGCTCGTCGATCAGTTCATCGACTGGACGCGCAGGCCCTCCACGTTCTTCGACGACGCCGCCGTGCATGTCTCGATGGCCGAGCCCACCTGCGCCCGTCTTAGGAAGATGCTCGAAGAAGCCTGCGAAGAGGCGGGTGTACGCATTCATGCACGCGGCACTTATCTGTGCATCGAAGGGCCGCAGTTTTCCACCCGCGCAGAATCCGAGCTTTACCGCCGCTGGGGCGCCGACGTCATCGGGATGACGAATGCGCCCGAGGCCAAGCTCGCGCGCGAAGCGGGGATATGCTATGCGACGTTGGCGATGGCCACCGACTACGACTGCTGGCGCAAGGCACATGAAGCTGTGTCCACGGACATGGTGCTTGCCACCCTGCGCCGCAACGCCGAAAACGCCAAGCGGGTGCTGCAAAGGCTTTGGACGCGCTGGGAGCCTCATCCCGGATGCGCCTGCCACGAAGCGCTCAAGCATGCCGTGGCGACCGCTCCCGATGCGCTGGGAGACCAGGCGCGCGCGCTGCTTGCCAGCTGGGGGGCGATCAATGCGTAGGATCTGGATCGCGGCGTTCGTGGGGCTTGCGCTTGCAGGGTGTGCGGGCAAAACCATGGATGCGGACAAACGCGCACGGCTTGCTGAGATTCACCTGCAGCTTGGCATCGACGCGTTGCAAAAAGGGCTTTTGCCGCGCGCGTTCGACGAACTTCTCACCGCGCAGAAGCTGGCCCCCCGCAATCCGCGGGTGCTTGATGCGCTGGCGCTGGCTTGGCGCTTGCGCGGCGAGATGGACAAGGCCGAGCGCTACTACAAGCGGGCGATCCAAGCAGGCGGCGGCGCGCCCACGCATGTCAATTATGCCAATCTTCTCAATGCGTTGGGGCGCTATCGTGAGGCTGAGCGCGAAGCAAGGAAGGCGCTTGAGGATCCGCGCTATCCGCGCCCGCATCTGGCGCTGATCAACCTAGGCGATGCGCTGCTGGGCCAAGCGCGCTACACGGAGGCGATCGACGCCTATCGCAAGGCGGCCGCGTTTGCTCCAAGCGATCCTACGCCGAAGATCCACGAAGCCGATGCGCTGGCCAAGCTCGGCAAGCGGCACTTCGCCGTCGCGCTTTTGGTGCGTACGGGGCACCGCTTTCTCGGCGTGCGCGCGGCGGTGGCGCAGGTGGTGGATCGGCTGGCTCAGCTCGGCGCGCGCGATGAGGCGCGCAGGCTTTTGGCTGCGTTCATCGAGCAGACGAAGGATGCGATGGATCGCGCGTGGGCCAAAGATAAGCTTTTGGAGATCGCGGAGCCGCGGGGATGAGCGAAGCGCCCGCTCAGCATTCTCAGCCGCAGACCGATCCCCGCCTAGCGCTGGGAAGGCTTTTGCGCGAGGCGCGCGAGGCCAAGGGGCTGAGCTTGGAGGCAGTGGCAAGCGCGCTCAAGATCCGCAAGGAGTTTTTGCAGGCGCTGGAAGCGGGGGAGTGGGGGCGGATTGGTGAGAGCGTCTACGCGCACGGCTTTGCCCGCGCCTATGCACGTTTTCTCGGGGTGGATGCGGAAGCGTACCTTGCGCTGCTGCGCCCGCCGAAGCCGGAGCTTGAGTTGCCGCTCGTGTATGCGGATGGCCCCACCGCCCCAAGCCGGAAGATCGGCTATGCGGCAGGAGCGCTGGTGTTGGCGCTGCTTGTGGGGGCGTGGTGGTGGAGCGCACGCACGCCGG
>CAZTLD010000241.1:0-1826 GCA_964614395.1 uncultured Zetaproteobacteria bacterium | reverse complement strand
GGATCCGGATAGAAGAAATACCCGAGCACGAGCCTGTCCCGATACCGATGCGCGACTTGCGCGAGCGCCGCATCGGGATCGGCCTTTTCGGCATGCGCGCGCAGCCACGCAAGAAGCTCCGCTGGCGCATCCATCTTTTTGGCGATTTCGGCGCTTTCATGCAACGGGTTGCGCGAAGCCTCGGAAAAGACGATATCAAGCCCCACCGCCCGCGCGTGATATCGGGCAAAAAGCGCTTCAATGAGCCGCGCCATCGTCGCACGCGGCCACGGCCAACGGCCCAGCTTCGCGATGGATTCGTCATCGATCGCGACGATCACGACGTTCTTCGGCGCCAGCATCGGCCCGCGCAGCCGGAAACGCTCGTCCAGGGTTTTGAGCTCGATCTGCTCGATGATCGTAGGCTTGGCAAGCGCAAGTAAAAGCGAAAACAGCGACGCACCCACAATGAGCGGCCAGCCGAACCAGCGCTGGTGTTTGTCCAGAAAGCGAAGCAGCCGCTCAAGCATCCGCGAGCTAGCTTGCCCCTCGCGTCGCCCGCGCCTCTTCCATCAGCGCAAAGAAGCGATCGAAAAGGTAGGCGCCGTCGTGCGGGCCGGGGCTTGCCTCCGGGTGATACTGCACCGAAAACGCAGGCGCGTCCTTCACGGCAAGCCCCTCCACCGTGTCGTCGAACAAGGATCGGTGCGTGATCTCGACATGTTCCGGGATCTTCGCATCGTCCACCGCAAAGCCGTGGTTTTGGCTTGTGATCTCCACCTTGCGCGTGGCGAGATCCATCACCGGATGGTTGCCGCCCCGGTGCCCGAACTTGAGCTTGAACGTCTTCATGCCCAAAGCCTGCGCGAGCAACTGGTGTCCCAGGCAAATCCCGAAGATCGGAACCTCGCGGGCCAAAAGTTGCGCGATCGTGCGCACGCCATACTGGATCGGCGCCGGATCCCCGGGACCGTTGGAAAGAAACACGCCATCGGGCTTGAGCGCCATGATTTCGTCGGCGCTCGTGTGCGGCGGCACGACCCGAACCTCCCCGCCGCGGCTTGCGAGCATCCGCAGGATGTTGCGCTTGCATCCGAAATCCATCGCGACGATGCGTCTCTTCGGCCGCGCGGGATCCGCATAGCGGCCTTCGGCAAACGACCATTCCCCCTCTTCCCAGCGGTAAGGCGTGGAGGTGGCGACCTTCCGCACCAGATCGCGCCCGATAAGCCCCGGAAACGCCTGCGCAAGGCGCTGGGCCTTCTCGGGCGTCGCCTTCGGGCCGCTTGCGATGGCTGCGCGCATCGCCCCTTGGGTGCGGAGTTTCCGCACGATCGCCCGCGTATCCACATCGGCGATCGCCACCACCCCTTGCGCCTTGAGCCAAGCCTCAAGCTCTTCTTCCGCCCGCCAGCTGGAGGCTGCGCGCGGCGCGCGGATCACCGCCCCGTGCGCGTGCACCCTGGCCGACTCCCAGTCCCACCGGTTCGTGCCGACATTGCCGATATGCGGATAGGTGAACACGATGATCTGCTCGGCGTAAGAGGGATCGGTCAGAATCTCCTGGTAGCCGGTCATGGAAGTATTGAAGCACAGCTCGCCTGCGGTTTCCCCCAGAGCGCCAAACGCCATCCCCCGATACACCGATCCGTCCTCAAGCGCCAAATACGCCTGCGTCATCGCTTGCCTCCCAAGAGTGTCCGAAATGCGTCCAGCACTTCGTCCGCCGAACGGCACACGCGCACGAAGCGCATCGCATCCCCGGCGGAGAAGAGCAAACGCGCGGAAAGCGTCTCCAACACTGGCGACCAAAAATCCCCGAACAACACGAGCGGCCGCGCTCCCAA
>CAZTLD010000240.1:0-1845 GCA_964614395.1 uncultured Zetaproteobacteria bacterium | reverse complement strand
TGAAGGTATTGATCACCTCCTCCACGGTGCCGTAAACGAAGCTTTCGTGCAGCTTTGTGATCTCGCGCGCGATCGTGATGCGGCGATCGCTCCCCACGAGCGTTTGCAGTTCTTTCAATGTCTCGAGCAGGCGCTGGGCGGATTCGAAGAACACGACCGTGTGCGGAAAGGTCGCGATCTCCATAAGCCGCGTGCGCCGGGCCGCGCCCCGCCTCGGCAGGAAGCCGAAAAACGCGAACGCATCGGTGGGAAGGGCGCTTGCCGCGAGTGCCGCAAGCACGCTGCTCGGCCCCGGGATCGGCACGACCCGTATCCCTTCGGCCACGGCCTTGCCGACGAGCACGAAGCCCGGATCGGAAACAAGCGGCGTGCCTGCGTCCGACACGAGCGCCACATCGTCGCCTGCGCGCAAGTGCTTGAGCACCCGCTCGCTTGCTTCCGCTTCGTTGTGCTCGTGCAGCGGCACGAGCAGCTTGCGGATGCCGTAGTAGTTCAAAAGCTTCTGCGTGATGCGCGTGTCCTCGCAGGCGATCAGCGCCACCTCCCCGAGGACCTCCAGCGCCCGCAGCGTGATGTCGCCGAGGTTGCCAATGGGCGTGGCGACGACATAAAGCACGCCTGGCGTGCGATTGCGCTTTTCCCCCATCACGGCAAGGGTAAAGCCGATGCGAAGCTGGGCAAAGCTTGCGTTGCTGGTGCTGCTTGCCGCCGGCTGCGCCAAACCGCCGCCCGAGGCGACCCCGAAGCCCTCGGCATCCCCGATCGCGGCTGCCGAGGCGCTGGCCGAGCGCGACTGGCAGGCCGCGGCGGAAAGGCTGGCCGCGATCGCAGCCAGCGCCCCGGAGCCGGAGGCGACCGATGCGCGGCTTGCGCGGGCGGAGATTCTGCTGCGCCATGCGGGGCTGGATGCGGAAGCGGAGGCGCTTGCCGCCGCGATCGACGGCATGGATCGCCCGCGGGCGGCGCGCGTGTGGCTGGCCGTGGCCGAAGCGCGCCTTGGGGCGAAGCTTTATGAAGACGCGGTGGCGGCCGCAGCCCAAGCCTTGCTTCTGCCGCAGCTTCCGGAAGCCCTCGTGGCGGACATCCTGAGCGTGGGCGAGCGGGCGCAAAATATGGCGGCCACGCCCCCGCCCGTGGCGTGGCTGGCCGGGCGGCTGCGCGCGCTGCGCAAACCGGATGAGCGGGCGGCGGAGGGGTTTGCGCTGGCTGCGGGCTTGGATCTTGCCCGCTTCTCTGCGATTTTAGAGACCGTGCCGCTTGATTCCGAGGCGCTGTATGCGCTTGCGCGCGCGTTCGTGCTGCAGGCGCTGATCGGCGGCGATGCGGCGCTTGCGGAAGCGGCGCAAGCGCTCGTCGCCCGCCGCAACCCGGAGATCGGCGGGCGGCTGCGCGCGCTGTTTGCCGAGGGGCATGAGGCCACGATCGGGCTGGTGTTGCCGAAGGCGGGCTTCGCGCCGTGGCTGGAGGGAGCGCGGCTTGCCGGCGCGCTTGCCGAGCCTCGCGTGCACACGCGCCTGCGCATCGAATACGCCGCAGACGCTCAGGAAGCGCGGTCGGCGATGACGGCGCTCGTGGAAGAAGGGGCGGAGGCGCTCGTGCTGGCTGGCGAGGCCCTCCTGCCGGCTGCAGCCGAGGCGGAACATCTGTCCGTGCCGGTCGTGGCGTTGGGGAAAGGGGCGTTTGCCTCGCATCCGCCAAACCTCGTGCTGATGCCCGACGATCCGGCCACGGAAGCGCCATGGATCGCTCACAAGGCGCGCGAGGCGGGCGCCGCGCGCATGGTCGTGCTTGCCGTGCCGGACGCGGAAGCCGAGGCGCAGGCGTTTGCGACCGCATTCACCGCGC
>CAZTLD010000239.1:0-1855 GCA_964614395.1 uncultured Zetaproteobacteria bacterium | reverse complement strand
CGCGCGAGTACAACCTCGGGCTCGGTCAGCGCCGCGCCGATTCGGTGAAGAACTACCTCACGAGCCACGGGATTGCGCCGAATCGGATCGAAACGATCTCCTACGGCGAAGAGCGGCCCGTGTGCACCGAACATAACGAGGCCTGCTGGGCGCAGAACCGGCGGGCGGATATCCGGTGAACTGCCCCTGCCCCGCCGAGTGATCGCATCCCATTGCGGGCATGCACCAAGGCCGCCGGTTTTGCCGGCGGCCTTCGTTTTCGTGCTCGCCTGCGCGGGTTGCGCTGGCGCGCGCGGCCCTCAGTGGGCTGAGGATCGCGCCTATGTGCTGGAAGCGCTGGATACGACCGCCCACACAGCCGAACAAGCCGCCGAACGCGAACGCAAGCTTGAAGCGCGCGTCGTGGAGCTGGAGGCCAAAGTCGTCAAACTCGAACAGCGCCTGAGCGCCGCGGAGGCCGCGCTGCGCGCGATGAAACACCCGCCGCCTTCCCCCTCCGAGGCGCGCCCGAGGCTGCGAGAAAAAATCGCAAGGCTTGACCGGCTGCTTGCTGAGCCTCGCTCCCCAAGCGCTGAAAGCCCCCCAGACGAAAAAGCGCTTGCCCAAGCGCGGTCGCTTTTTCAGCGCGGCCAGTTTGCCAAGGCGCGCGCTGAGCTGCGAAAGCTCGTGCGCACGCGCCCGACCGCGGAGGCATGGTTCTGGCTTGCGGAAAGCGAATATGCCCTTGGGCGCAAGCAGGCCGCCGTCGCCGCGTATCGACACGTGGTGAAAACAACCAACCCTTTTTGGGCGGCGGCGATGCTGCGCCTGGGCACCTTGCTCTATGCGCAAGGCCGCAAGGCCGAGGCGAAAGCAGCGCTAAGCAAGCTCATTCGCTTAGCACCTGCCTCGCCCGAGGCCAAAAGGGCGCACATGCTGCTGGATGAGTGGCGATGAAGCTGAGATTGTTCGCGCTTTACGACACGCTCCAAGGGGAAAGCACCTGGGCGGGGATGCCGTGCACGCTCGTGCGGCTTGCCGGCTGCCCGCTGCGCTGTCGCTATTGCGACACGCCCGAGGTGCTCCCGGTGCGCTCGGGCACGGAGGTCGCCATCGACGCGATCGTCGAAGAGATCGAACGGCGCAACCGCCCCTCGGTACTCATCACGGGCGGGGAACCGCTTGCGCAGAAGCACACGCGCACGCTGCTCGCACGCCTCGCCGAGCGCCCCCGACCGGTGCTTTTGGAAACCGCCGGAGCGCACCCGATTGCCGACCTTCCCCGGCCCGTGCATGTGATTTTGGACATCAAAACGCCGGGCAGCGGCGAAGCTTCACGCAACCGCTGGGAAAACATCGAGCACCTCAAGCCCGGCGACGAGATCAAGTTCGTGCTCACCGACCGCGAGGACTTCGATTGGATGTGCCGCGTGATCGCCGAGCGGCGGCTTGACCGGCTGGGGGTGCCGATTCTCGCCTCCCCGGCGATGCCGATGCTGTCCCCGGCGCAGCTTGCCCGCTGGATTCTGGACGCGCGCGCGCCGGTGCGATTGCAACTGCAGCTGCACAAATACATCTGGCCCACGGGGGAGGAAGGAAGCGCACACCTGAAGCCGCGCTCATTCGCACACCGTTAGCGTCTTTGCTACATTTGCGGGCATGGGAGGATGCGCGTGCCCCGTTCGATGAAGCTTTCCGCGATCTGGAAAGCGGATGCGTTCGTGGGCGCCTTGGTGAGCGTCGTGTTTTTGCTCGCCTGGGCGCTTGGGTTCCCGCTTTTCAAAAACCTGGAAGCGAAGATCTACGATCTTGGGGTTTCGCTGGGAGCTGAGCCGCCGAGCGAGCACATCGCCATCGTCGCGATCGACGATCACGC
>CAZTLD010000238.1:0-1861 GCA_964614395.1 uncultured Zetaproteobacteria bacterium | reverse complement strand
TCCTCGTGCGGGCGCGGGCGCTTGCGGTGCAGCAGTCGTCGGCCACGGTGTCGGCCGCGGAGCGGCAGGCGGCGGCCGGCGAAGTGGCGCGCCTGCTGGATGCGGCCCTGGTGCTGGCCAACCGCAAGTGGAACGGGGAGGCGCTCTTCGGCGGCACGCGCACCGACCGCGATCCGTTCGTGGCCGGCGCGCAGGGCGTGCGCTACCAAGGCGATCAAGGGACGCGCACGATGGTGCTGGATCGGGGGACGACGATCCCCGCTGGCGCCCCGGGCGGCGATCCGGCGCTCACGGACGCCTTCCAGGCGCTGGCGGCGCTCAAGCAGGCGCTGGCCAACAACGATCCCGCCGCGGTGCGCAGCGCGCTGGGCGCGCTCGTTCAGGCGCATCACGAGGTCACGCGGCTTGGCGCCGAGGTGGGGGGATGGGCGGCGCACGCCGCCTCCTTGCAGCAGGCGCTGGGCGCGTGGGAGGCGGAGATCAAGCGCACGCAAAGCGAACGGGAGGGCGCAGACATTCCGGCGCTGGTCGCACGCGTGGAGGAGCTGCGCGCCGCGCTGGAGGCGGTCTATTTGCAGGTCTCCCGCACCGCGAACCTTTCGCTGGCAAGGTTTTTGCGCTGATGCTGGTGCTGAGAAGAAAGGTCGGGGAATCCGTCAGCCTCGGTGATTCGGTGCGGGTGGTGGTGCTGGATGCGCGCCGAAACGAGGTACGGCTGGGCTTTGAGGCGCCGCCTTCGGTGCGGATCGCGCGCGACGACCTGTATGCCGAGGCCTGCGCCGAGGCGCGTCGGGCGGCGCGCGTGCCCCGAGCTGAGATGGAAGAAGAAGTCGAGCCGTTCGTATTCCCGGAGGGGATTCTGGGCTTTGCCTATGCGCGCCGGTTTGCGCTGCTTTATCCAGGCCGCGGGAACATCGCATGCCTGCAGTCGGTGGACGCGATGGAGGTGGCGCTGCTCGTCGCGCCGTGGGACGAGGCGCGGCTCGGCCCCGTGCCCGGTGGAGCGGAGGAGCTTGCTGCGCGCCTTGGCGGCGCGCCGGATGCATGGACTTGGCTTGTGCCGCTCAACCCCTTCGCTGATCCCTGCTGGGTGATGGCCAACCTCAGCGCGCCGATCGCGATCAACCCGCACACGCGCCGCGGGGGGCAGTGGCTCAATCCCGATCCGAGCTGGCCGATGCGCTTCCCGTGGCAGCGCAAGCCGCAAAGGAGCGGGCCTACGGCTTCAGCTTGACGCGCGCTTTCGCCAGCATCGGCGTATGGGCCAAGAAGCGCGGACGCTCGCCTGGGAAGCCTTCGTCGCTTGCGATCCCGACCGCTCCTGCGCGCTCGCCCGCCGGGCTGCGCAGGCGGCGGAGGAGGGAAACATCGACCCCGACCGGCGCTTTGCCGACCTCAGGCCTGGATGGCCAGAGGGCTTGCGCTTCGTGCGCCCGGCGCTGCTGCCGAAGCGGGGTTTCCACACGCGGGCCAAGCACCGGGCGCTCGTGCACGCAATCGCGCACATCGAATACAGCGCGATCAAGCTCGCGCTTGATGCCGCGGTGCGGTATGCGGGGCTGCCGCTTGCGTTTTATCAGGACTGGCTGCGCATCGCCGCGGAAGAGGCCTACCACTTTGAGCTCATCCGCGCGCATCTTCGCCATCTCGGCGGCGAATACGGCGAGCTTCCCGTGCACGGAGAGCTATGGCACGCGGCCGAGCGCACGAAGGATGATCTCCTGGCGCGGCTGGCCGTCGTGCCTCGGGTGCTGGAGGCGCGCGGGCTCGATGTCAACCCGAAACTTCAGGATGAAGCGCGCACAGCCGGAGATGAGCACCTCGCCGACCTTCTTTCCATCATTTTCCGCGACGAGATCGG
>CAZTLD010000237.1:0-1868 GCA_964614395.1 uncultured Zetaproteobacteria bacterium | reverse complement strand
CGCGCCCGTGGCGCTGCGCCTATGTGCAGCCCTGCCGACGCCCGACCGACGGCCGCTACGGCGAAAACCCGAACCGGCTTCAGCATTACTACCAGTATCAGGTGATTTTGAGCCCTGCGCCGGCGGACATTCAGGCGCTTTATCTGGGGTCGCTTGCGGCGCTCGGCCTTGATCCGAAAGAGCACGATATCCGGTTTGTGGAGGACGACTGGGAGTCGCCCACGCTTGGGGCGTGGGGATTGGGCTGGGAAGTGTGGCTGGACGGGATGGAGATCACGCAGTTCACCTACTTCCAGCAGGTGGGGGGGCTCGATCTTGCGCACACCCCGGGCGAGATCACCTATGGGCTGGAGCGGCTTGCGATGTATCTGCAAGGCGTGGAGAACGTGTTTGATCTTGTGTGGTGCGAAAGCGCGGATGGCGTGGTGCGCTACGGCGATCTTTTCCACCGCAACGAAGTCGAGTTTTCCCGCTACAACTTCGATCTGGCCGACACGGATGCGCTTTTTGCCGCGTTCGACGCTGCGGAGGCCGCCTGCCGCCGGCTGCTTGACGCTGGCTGCGTGCTTCCCGCCTACGACGAGGTGATCAAAGCCAGCCACGCGTTCAACCTGCTCGATGCGCGCGGCGCGATCTCCGTCGCCGAGCGGCAGCGGTTCATCGGCCGGGTGCGGGCGCTCGCCAAGGCCGTGGCTGAGGCCTACGCCGAGCGCGGGGCCTTGGCATGAAGCCGCTTCTCATCGAGATCGGCTGCGAGGAGCTGCCCGCGGGCGCCTCTGCCCGCCTTGCCGAAGCGTTCGCCGAACGCATCAAGGCACGGCTTCTTGAGGCGGGGGTGGCGATCGAGCCGAGGGTGGGCGTCACCCCGCGAAGGCTTCTCGTGCATGCGCGCTGCCCGGAAAGGACGCCGCCGCGCGAGCGGATCGTGTGGGGGCCGCCGGTGAGGGTCGCGTTCGACGAAGGCGGCAACCCCACGCCCGCGGCCCAAGGCTTCGCACGCAAGGTGGGCGTGGCGCTGGATGCGCTCGAGCAACGCCTGCGGCCGCCGAAGAACGAAGCGTATCTCGCCGCCGTGCAGCAGGAGCCAGGGCGCAGCGTTGCGGAGCTATTGGCCGAGGCGCTGCCTGAACTGTTGCGCGCGCTTCCGATGCCGAAGCGGATGCGCTGGGCGCAAGGAAAAGCGCGCGAGGATGCGTTTTTGCGCCCGATCCGGTGGATCGTCGCCCGCTTGGGAAAGGAGCGCATTCCGTTCGCCTATGCGGGCGTGGAAAGCGGGTTTGTGAGCTTCGGCCACCGCGTGCACGGCGCGCAAGGCGAGATGGATCCGGAGGATCCGTTCGGGTGGCTTGAAGCGCAATACGTGATCGCGGATCGCGAAACGCGCATGGCGCGCATCCGCGAGCAGATCCAGCAGCTTGCCCGCGCGGAAGGGCTTTCGGTGGTGGAGGACGCGGAGCTTTTGGAGGAGGTGGCCGACCTCACCGAATGGCCCAAGGCGCTTTTGTGCCGCTTTGATGCGGAGTTTCTGCGGCTTCCCGAGGCCGTGATCCGCACGACGCTCAAGCACCACCAGCGCTGCTTTGCGCTGCGGAAACCTGATGGCGGGCTTGCGCCGGCGTTCATCGCCGTGGCCAATCTCGAGCCGCCGGAGCCTCGGCTCGTCGCCAAGGGCAACGAGCGCGTCGTGCGCGCGCGGCTTTCCGATGCTGCGTTCTACTTCGACCGCGACCCCGAAATCCCACTTCCTCGGCGCGTGCCGATGCTGGAAGGCATCGTGTTTCAGGCGGGCCTGGGCACGATGCGGGACCTCGCCGAGCGGCTGAGCTTCGGGGCGCGCTGGCTGGCCGAGCAAGTGGCTGCGGATGCGG
>CAZTLD010000236.1:0-1872 GCA_964614395.1 uncultured Zetaproteobacteria bacterium | reverse complement strand
AAGGCGAGGACGCCTCGGATCCCGCCTGGATGCCGGCCGAGAAGATGGCAGGATACGAATAATCGGGAGGTGAGCATGCGAAGCGTGGGCACGCGCGGCAGCGCGCGCCGTTTTGAGGTTTACACGAGCCGGACGCTAGAACGCATCCCGCACCTCAAGCGGCTGGATCCCGAGCGGCGCGCGCAAATGGCGCGGGTGGCGAAGGTGCTCCCGTTTCGCGTCAACCGCTATGTGCTGGATCATCTGATCGACTGGGACGAGCCGCTGGAAGATCCGATGTTCCGGCTCGTGCTGCCGCAGCCGGAGATGCTGTTGCCCGAGCATAGGGAGATGCTGGTGGCGGCGGAAAAAAGCGGCGATCGCGCGCGCATCGAGGCTGTGGTGCGCGAAATCCGCTCGGCGCTCAACCCGCATCCGGCAGGGCAACTGGACTTGAACCGGCCTTGTTTGCGCAACGGCAAGCGGCTATTGGGCATTCAGCACAAATACCACGAAACGGTGCTCTACTTTCCCGCGTCGGGCCAAACATGCCACAGCTACTGCAGCTTTTGCTTCCGTTGGCCGCAGTTCGTCGGCGAACGGGCTTGGCGCATGGCCTCCGCCTCGCCGGAGGATCTTTTCCAGTATCTTCGCGAGCATCCAGAGGTGAGCGATGTGCTGATCACCGGCGGCGATCCGCTGGTGATGAAGGCGGCGGCGCTTGCGCGCATCATACGCCCGTTGCTCGCGCCCGAGTTCGCGCACGTGCGCAACATCCGCATCGGCACGAAGGCGCTCACCTACTGGCCGTTCCGGTTTCTGGACGATCCCGATGCCGAGGATCTTTTGCGGCTGTTTGAAGAGGTGCGCGCGCACGGGCGGCATCTGGCGCTGATGGCGCACATCAATCATCCGCGCGAGCTTTCGCCGCAGCCCACGCGGCGGGCGATCCGGCGCGTGCAGGAGGCGGGCGGCGTGATCCGCAGCCAGTCGCCGCTTTTGCGCCACATCAACGACCGCCCCGAGATCTGGAGCCGCATGTGGAAGGAGCAGGTGCAGCTGGGCATCGTGCCCTACTACATGTTCGTGGAGCGGGACACCGGCGCGCGGCACTACTTCGAGGTGCCGCTTGTGCGGGCATGGGAGATCTACCGTGAGGCGTTTCAGTGCGTTTCAGGTCTTGCGCGCACGGTGCGCGGGCCTTCGATGAGCGCTACACCGGGAAAGGTGGAGGTGCAGGGGGTGGCGCGCATCGGCGGCGAGAAGGTGTTCGTGTTGCGGTTCTTGCAGGCGAGAAACCCCGCGTGGGTGGAGCGCCCGTTTTTTGCAGCGTTCGACCCCAAGGCGACATGGCTGGATCAGCTTCGTCCGGCTTTTGGTGAACCACGCTTTTTCTTTGAGGGTGCAGATGCGCGTTGAGGCGGAAGTGCTCCGGCGGGAAAAGGGGCGCGTGTGGCTCCAGCCTGTGGGAGCGTGTGGCGCGGGCTGCTGTGGTCGCGCGGCTTCGCGCCCCTCTGCGATCGTGGTGGCCGACGAAGGGCGGCTTGCGGAAGGGATGCGCGTGTGGCTGGAGGTGGAGGATCGCGCATGGCTTTCCGATGCATGGCGGGTGTATGGGGCGCCTACGCTCGTGCTCGTTGGGACGGGCTTGGGTCTTGAGGCTGCAGGCCTTTCAGAAGGGCTGGCTGGAGCGCTCGCGCTTGCGGCGGCGCTTGTCATGTTCGTGCGCGGGATGATGCGTCCGCCCAAGGCGCGCGTGCGCATCGTTTCGGCTGAGGAGGTATGAGGATGCGAAAGTTGGCATGGATGGCGGCGATGGCGGTGGCGCTACCGGCGCAGGCCGTGCCGCCGAGCTTCGCCGATCTTGCGGCGAAGGTGGCTGATAGCGTCGTG
>CAZTLD010000235.1:0-1873 GCA_964614395.1 uncultured Zetaproteobacteria bacterium | reverse complement strand
AAGCCCAGCTTGGGAATCCGACGAAGCGGCGCAAGGAGGCATAGCATCATTCGTTCGCAAGGAGGAACGGCATGGGGCTTCGGCTGTATCTCGTGGGCTACGACATCGCGCGTCCGGAGCGCTTGAGGAAGATGCACGCGCTCGTGAAGCAACACGCCTATGGCGGGCAGAAGTCGGTGTTCGAATGCTGGATGACCGAAGACGAGCGCGACGCGCTGATCGGGCGCGCGGCGCGGCTGGTGGACGCGCGCGAGGATCGGTTCTTCGTGCTCGCGCTGGATGCGGCGGCCAAGCCGCAGCTTTTGGGGCTGGCGCTGCCGCCGCAAAGCCCGCACTTCTTTTATCACGGGTGAGCGCATGCAGACGATCGTCGTGGATCGCAAGGGGGCGCGGCTGAGCCTGGACGGCCAGCGGATGCGCGTGGACGCGCCAGGAGAAAGGCCGTGGTTTGCGCCGCTTGCGCGCGTGGAGCGGGTCGTGATCACCGCGCGGGTGGAGATCGCGAGCAACCTGATCGCGGCGCTCGGCGCGCACGGCGCAAGTGTTGTGGTGCTCTCGGGCCGCGATCACCGGCGCGTGGCGCAGTTTTTGCCGCCCGCGGGCAAGGACGCCGAGGCGCGGCTGGCGCAGATGCGGGCGGTGCTGAACGCGGGGTTTCGGTTGGCGATCGCGCGCCGCCTCGTGCGCGCGAAGCTCGCCCGGCAAATGAACACGCTTGCGCGTCTCGGCGCGCGTGGGCCGGCCGTCCGCAGTGCGCTTCGGGCGCTCGCCGAGGCGAGGCTTGCTGCGCGCCGCGCTCGTGATTCTGATGCGCTGCGCGTGCTGGAAGCGGGGGCCGCGCGTGCCTATTTCGCGGCGCTGGCCGAGGCCGCGCCGCCGCGCTTTGGCTTTTCCGTGCGCACGCGCCGACCGCCGCGCGATCCGCTGAATGCGTTGCTGTCGTTGGGCTACACGCTGCTGCACGCCGATGCGGTGCGGGCCGCGCATGCGGCGGCGCTGGATCCGATGCTGGGCGTGTATCATGCGCCGACGCACGGGCGCGAGTCGCTCGCTTGCGATCTGATCGAGCCGCTGCGGCCGGAGGTGGATGCGTTCGTCTGGCGGCTTGCGCGCACGGGCGCGATCCGCCCCGAACACTTCGGCGAGCAACAAGGCGCGGTGTTGCTCGGCAAGGCGGGGCGCGGGCGCTTCTACGAAGCCTGGGACGAGGCGGCGCGCCCCTGGCGGCGCGCGCTTTGGCGCATGAGCCTCGCGTTCAAGCAGGCGGCGAGGCGCTGGGCATGCTAGCGCCCAGGCCGCTTTACATCGGCCCTGAGGCGCGGGTGCGGCTGGACGTGGGACCAAGCCTCGTCGTGGACGCGCCCGGCCAAGCCGCGGTGCGCGTGCCGGTGGCTGGCGTGGCGCGCGCGGTGATCCACCAGCAGGCCGAGGCGCCGCTGGCCGTGATCGCGCTTTTGGCGTCCGTGGGCGCGCCGGTCGTGATCGTGGGTGGCGCGATGCGGCCGCTTGCGCTGTGCGCCGGATGGAAGCGCGCGGACGCCACGCTGCGCGCGCAGCTTGAGCGGCTTTGGGTGCTGGAGGACTGGCGCGCGCGCTACGCGAACTGGCGGCGGGCGCAAGAAAATATGGCGGTGCGCGTGGCGCTTGCGCGCGCGAAGGTCGCGGCAAGCGACGTTCGGCCGCAGGCGGCGGCCGCGGCGCTGGAAAGGCCGCTTGTGGAGGCGGGCGTGGACGCCTGGGTGCGCGATCGTGGCGAACAGGCCTGGCGCGCGTGCTTGGCTGCGTGGGTCGCGGAGGCGCTTGCGCGCCGCGGCTGGACGCAAGACCTGATGGAGCGCCCCGGGATCGGCTGGCATTTCCTGCACGACCTCGT
>CAZTLD010000234.1:0-1918 GCA_964614395.1 uncultured Zetaproteobacteria bacterium | reverse complement strand
ATCCGCGCAAGCCGCGCGTTCACAACGAAGCCTTCTTCCGCCAGCCGAATCGCCGGTGCGGCGATCGTCGCGCGATCAAGCCGCCCGCAGCGCGCAAGCAGCGCATCCACGCCGGCCAAAAGCCCGGGCACGCCAGCCGCCTGCGGCCCGTCGATGCTGGAATGCTCCCGGTAAGGCTCGCCGCGGCCAGCGCGCCGGGGCGAGGTTTCACGCGCGTCCAGAAACCAGGCTTGGCCGTCGGCGGTGCGGATCAGGAAGAATCCTCCGCCGCCGATCCCGCTGGAGGCGGGCTCCACGACGCCAAGCGCCAGCGCTGTCGCCGCCGCCGCATCGCAGGCCGTGCCCCCTTGGCGCAGCATCTCGGCACCCGCGTTTGCAGCCAGCCTTTCGGCGGCGACGACGATCCCTGGATGCGGAGCGTCGGCATAGGCTTGGACGGCGAGCAGCAAACCCAGCCATGCGAAGCGTTTCACGGCCACACCCCCATCTTGCGCAACAGGACTTGGATGCCGCTCGGCACGGCAAGCTTGTGCTCGCGGCTCCAGCGCCCCTCGCCCTGCGGCTCCGCCAGCGCCTCGGCGTAGAGGTGCACCCGGCGGTGCGTGAGCAGATGCAGATGATCCGGGCTGCGCGCAGGCGGCGCGGTCTCTACGAGCGGCGGCGTCCACAAGCCGCCCCAGATGCCGTCTTCGGGCTGGCGCACGAGCCACACGCCGCGCGCAGGATGAACATGAATGCGCACGCGCAGGTGCATGTCCTGCATGTTCGGCCGCCTGGGCTTCCGCCACGGGATCGGCGCGCGCGCACGGCAAGCTGAGGCCACGGGGCACGCCTCGCAGCGCGTCGTTTTCGGCAGGCACAGCACCGCGCCCAGCTCCATCAGCGCCTGGTTCCAGTCGCCCGGATCGGGCGCCGCGTCAACGAGCGCCTGCGCTTGGGTCCACAGCTCGGCCTCGGGTAGCATCTGACCCGCCCAGCGCACGAGCACGCGGCGCACATTGCCGTCCAACACCGGCGTGCGCGCGCCGAACGCGATCGAGGCGATCGCGCCGGCCGTCGAGCGGCCGACGCCCGGCAGCGCAACGATCTCGGTAAAGCGCGAAGGAAAGATCCCGCCGTGTTTTTCCATGATCATGCGCGCGGCCTTGTGCATCAAGCGCGCGCGGCGGTAGTAGCCAAGCCCCGCCCACAGCGCGAGCACTTCGTCAAGATGGGCCTTGGCCAGCGCTTGAATGTTCGGAAAGCGCTCAAGAAAGGCCGGATAGTAGCGGAGCACGGTGTCCACCTGCGTTTGCTGCAGCATGATCTCGGAAACCCAGATGCAGTAGGGATTGCGCGTGCGCCGCCACGGAAGGGAGCGCGCGTGCTCGCGATACCAGCGAAGGATCGCGCTATAAGGTGCGGAAGACGAAGCGATTTTCGATCACCTCGAACGTGAGGTAGAAGCTTACCCGCTCCAGCCCCCAGCTTGAAGGCAGCGGCCGGAAGGGGGCGGCGGCGTGGATGGCGGCCAGCGCCGATTCGTTGATCTCGGCGATCGGGCTTGGGCGCAGAAGCTCGACGGAGACGAGCGACCCGTCGCGCGCGATCGTAAGCTTGATGAGCGCGCGCCGCTGTGCGTCGGTGTAGCGGTCGTAGTCGGCCGCGCCGGGGCGCCATTGCTCTTCGAGCACGCGCACCAGCGCCTGCGCATAGGCGGCGTATTTGGCCTTGCGCGTGTTGATCGGGATGTCCGCCTCTTTTTCCAACATCTGCTTGAGCCGGCGCTCGCGCTCGAAGTCGCGCGCAAGCTCCGCAAGCGCCGCCGAAGACGGCAGAAGGCTCGATAACGCCGGCGGCGCAGGCGCCTTGGGGTGCATGCGTTCGGGATGCTTCGGCGAGGTGGGCACGGGCTTGCGCCCGCTGCGGCGGGCCAGCG
>CAZTLD010000233.1:0-1945 GCA_964614395.1 uncultured Zetaproteobacteria bacterium | reverse complement strand
ACGCCCTCTTCCACGGGCGTTTGCGGCGCATAGCCGAAATCCCGCTTAAGATCGGACACATCCGCCCAAGTGGCCGGCACATCGCCCGGCTGCATCGGCAGCATCCGCATCTTCGCTTTCACGCCCAGCGCCGCCTCCAGCGCGCGGATGAAGTCCAAAAGCTCCACCGGCCTGGAGGCGCCGATGTTGTAGACCCGCCACGGGGCGGGGCTCGACCCTGGATCCGGTCGCGCGCCGGACCAATGCTCGTCTCCCGCAGGCGGGCGATCGAGCACCCGCACCACGCCCTCGACGATGTCGTCGATATACGTGAAATCCCGTCGCATGCGCCCGTGGTTGTAAACATCGATCGGCTCGCCGGCCAGCATCGCGCGCGTGAACTTGAAAAGCGCCATGTCCGGCCGGCCCCAGGGCCCATAGACCGTGAAAAACCTCAGCCCCGTGCACGGGATCCGATACAGATGCGCATAGGTGTGCGCCATCAGCTCGTTGGCCTTCTTCGTCGCCGCATACAGCGAAATCGGGTGATCCACGTTGTCGTGCACCGAAAACGGAAGGGTTTCGTTCAACCCATAGACCGACGACGACGAGGCATAGACCAAATGCCTCACCTGCTGCTTGCGGCAGCCCTCAAGCACATGCAAAAAGCCCACGAGATTGCTGTCCACATACGCATGGGGGTTTTCGAGCGAATAGCGCACGCCCGCCTGCGCCGCCAGATGCACCACCGCATCGAAGCGATGCTTGCTGAACAGCGCCTCCATCCCCGCCCGATCGGCAATATCCAGCCGCACGAACGAAAAACCCGGATGCGTGTTGAGCCTTTCCACGCGCGCCTGCTTCAGCCGCGGATCGTAGTAGGGATTGAGATTGTCCACCCCCACCACCTCGTCCCCGCGCGCAAGCAAGCGCAGGCTCAGATGCATGCCGATGAAACCCGCAGCCCCCGTTACCAACACCTTCACGCCTGCCTCCTAAAGCCGCCACAGCCGCAGGCCCGCTTCGGCCACGGCCTTGCGATCGAAGATTCCCTTCACGTCCACGAGCACCCCAGGGGGCTTCGTCCAAGCCGCGATCGCATCCGGCGCAAGCGCTCGAATCGCCTCGTGCGCCACCGCCGCCACCACCGCATCCACAGGCGCCGCCTCCTCCGGCGCCCGCAAAAGCTTGAGCCCATACTCGGCCTCGGCTTCTTTCGGATTCGCCACCGGGTCCCAAACGAACACCCGCACCCCAAAGTCCTCGAGCTCCCGCACCACGTCCACCACACGCGTGTTGCGCAAATCGGCGACGTTCTCCTTGAACGTCAGCCCCAGCACGAGCACCCGCGCCCCGTCCACGCGCTTGCCCGCGCGGATCAACTCCTTGACCGTAGCCTCGGCGACGAACTTGCCCATCTGATCGTTGATCCGCCGGCCGGCCAGGATCACCTCCGGATGATGCCCGAGCACCTGCGCCTTGTAGGTCAGGTAATACGGATCCACGCCGATGCAATGCCCGCCCACCAGCCCAGGCCGAAACGGAAGAAAGTTCCACTTCGTGCCTGCCGCCTCCAGCACGTCCAGCGTATCGATCCCCATCTTGTGAAAGATCAGCGCAAGCTCGTTCATCAGCGCGATGTTCAAATCCCGCTGCGTGTTCTCGATGACCTTGGCCGCCTCCGCGACCTTGATGCTCGGCGCGCGGTGCACGCCCGCCTCGATGATCTCCTCGTAAAGCGCCGCCACCTCCTCAAGCGTCTCCTCGTCCTGCGCTGAGACCACCTTCACGATCTTCTCCAACGTGTGCTCGCGATCGCCGGGATTCACGCGCTCCGGCGAATAGCCAAGCTTGAAGTCCACCCCCGCCTTCATGCCGGAGGCCCGCTCCAAAATCGGCGCGCAAAACTCCTCGGTGCAGCCCGGATATACCGTGGACTCATAAATCACCACCGCCCCGCGGCGCA
>CAZTLD010000232.1:0-1949 GCA_964614395.1 uncultured Zetaproteobacteria bacterium | reverse complement strand
CGCGCCGGTGTTTGCGCTGGGTTTGGGAATGGCGCTTGCGGGGGCGTGGGCATCCTTGCTGGGTGCGCAAAGCATGGTGGGCGGACTCTGGGCGGCGGCAGGCTGGATCGGCGCGAAACTGTGCGACGCCGTGGCGATGGCCGCGATGCTGCCCGGCGCTGGCCTTCGGGGTGCGCCGTTTGCGCCGTGGCAGTGGGCGCTTTGGCTGCTCGTGGCGGCATGGGCGCTGCATCTGCTTGCACGCGGACGGCTTCGCTGGGCGATGTGGGCGGTGGCGCTGGGCACCGCGGTGCTTGCGGCATCGCTTGCAGAGCGGCGGGTGGAGGCGCCGGCGTGGTATGTATGGGATGTGGGGCAGGGGGCGGCAAGCAGCCTCGTGCTTTCCGACGGCGCAGTGCTCGCCGTGGATGCGCCAGGGCGCCGGGGCGCGCGCCTGGACGGCGGGATGCTTGCGGCCGAGGCGCTGCGGGCGCTTGGCGTGCTGCATCTCGATGCGCTCATCATCACGCACGCGCAAGCCGATCACGCCGCAGGAATGGCCTCGCTTGTGCGGCGGATGCGCGGATGCCCTGAGCTGTGGGTGGCCGATGTCCCGAACGCCGATCCCCGTGGCTACCTTGCCCCCGTGATCGAAGCCGTGCGGCGCTGCGGCGGGCGGGTGCGAAGGCTTGCGCAAGGCGACCGGATCGCGTTTCACGGCGCCGAGATCGAAGTGCTCTGGCCGCCGCGCGGGGAAAGGCTTCGCGGCAACGATCAAAGCCTCGTGCTACGGGTGCGCTCTGAAGGGCGAACGCTCCTCTGGCCCGGGGACATCGAAGCGCGCGTGGAGCGGATGCTCGCTGGCAAGCTCAGCCCCGTGGATGCGGTGCTTGCCCCGCACCACGGAAGCCGCACCTCAAGCACGAAAGGCTTCGTGCGCGCGCTGCGGCCGAGGCTCGTCGTGGCGCAAGCGGGAAAGCGCAATCGCTTCGGGTTTCCGCATCCCGAGGTCGTGGCCCGCTGGCGCAAGGCCGGCGCCCGTGTGCTCACCACGGCGGAAGGCGTGGTGGAGGTGGATCTCAAAAGCTGGCGCATCCGGCGCTTCAGGCCGCCTGCTTCCGAGCGCATGCAGGCGGGCGCGATGCTTGCCAGGTGGCTTCAAAGGCATCTTCCCCCTACAATCGCGGCGATCTCAAACAGGGGGCGCTTCGTTGATTGAGTTCATCCAGCAAGGCGGCGCGGTGATGTATGTGATCGTGTTCGTGTCGCTGGTGGCGATGACGGTGATGTTCGAGCGGCTGTGGTCGCTCAGGCGGCGCTTCGTGTTTCCGAATGGGCTTCAGGACCGCGTGGAGGCGCTGATTCAGGAGGGCAGGCTCAAAGAGGCGGCTGACCTCCTTCGCCGCAGCGAAAGCGCGCTGGGGCGGGTGCTTTTGGTGGCGCTTGCCCATCGCGGCGAGCCGCGCGATTTGCTCAAGGAACGCGTGGAGGAGCAGGCGCGGATCGAGATGCATTATCTGGAGCGGTTCGTGCCGTGGCTGGGCGTGATCGCGGCGATTGCGCCGCTTTTGGGGCTTTTGGGCACGGTGATCGGGATGATTGAAGTGTTCCAGAACATTTCGCTCGTTGGCGTGGGCAAGGCCGATGTGCTCGCCGGCGGCATCTCCAAGGCGCTGAACACGACGGCCGCGGGCTTGGTGGTTGCGATCCCTTCACTGGTCGCCTACCGGTTTTTTGAAGGACGGCTGGATGCGTATGCGGCGGAGCTGGAGTCCGCGGCGGTGCGCATCGTGGAGTTGCTGCGCGGAGAGGCGCGTTGAGGCTGCGCGGGCGCCGGCGCAACAACGACTTTCTTGTGGACATCACGCCGCTCGTGGATGTCGTGTTTCTGATGCTGATCTTTTTCATGGTGTCCACGACCTTCGATGTCGCCGCCAAGCTCAAGCTTGAGCTACCCACGGCCAAGGCGA
>CAZTLD010000231.1:0-1951 GCA_964614395.1 uncultured Zetaproteobacteria bacterium | reverse complement strand
TCGAAGTTGCGCGCCTCCACCTTGCGCTGCGCGTTCTCGATCGCCTTGGAGACCATCGGCGAATCGATCACGTCGCCCTTCTTGAACCCCATCGTGGCCAGCCACCGCTGCATGCGCTCACCGCCAAAAATGCGCATCAAGTCATCGTCGAGCGCCACATAGAAGCGCGAATAGCCCGGGTCGCCCTGCCGGCCGGCGCGGCCGCGCAGCTGATTGTCGATGCGGCGGGACTCGTGCCGCTCGGTGCCGATGATGTGAAGCCCCCCTGCGGCCACGACCTTTTCCCGCTCCTCGGCGCACTGCTTGCGGATCGCCTCGATCCGCTCCGGCGTGCGCTCCTTTTCCGGAAGCTTTTTGATCAGCATCTCGGGATTGCCGCCGAGCATGATGTCGGTGCCGCGGCCGGCCATGTTCGTCGCGACGGTCACGGCGTGTTTGCGCCCCGCCTGGGCCACGATGAAGGCCTCGCGCTCGTGTTGCTTGGCGTTGAGCACGTTGTGCGGGATCCCTTCGCGCTCGAGCAGCTCCGAAAGGTATTCGGACTTTTCGATCGAAGTCGTGCCGATCAGGATCGGCGCACCGGTTTTGTGGATCTTTTCCACATCCTCGACGATCGCGTTGAACTTGTCCTCGGCGTCGACGAACACGAGATCCGGCATGTCCTTGCGGATCATCGGCTTGTTCGTCGGGATCACGACGACCTCTAGCCCGTAGATCTTTTCGAACTCTTCGGCCTCGGTGTCGGCGGTGCCGGTCATACCGGCAAGCTTTTCGTACATCCGGAAGTAGTTCTGGAATGTGATCGTCGCAAGCGTCTGGTTTTCCGGGCGCACGCGCACGCCTTCCTTGGCCTCGAGCGCCTGATGCAGCCCCTCCGAGTAGCGCCGGCCCGGCATCATGCGGCCGGTGAACTCGTCGATGATGATCACCTCGCCGTTCTTGACGATGTAGTCCACATCGCGCTTGAACAGCGTGTTCGCGCGCAGGCACTGCACCGCCGCGTGCATCAAGTTCACGTTTTCCGGATCGTAGAGGTTGCCGTGCGTCAAAAGCCCCTCTTTGCGCATCATCGCTTCCAGCATCTCGATGCCTTCGTCGGTGAAGCTTGCCGCGCGATCCTTTTCGTCCACCTCGTAGGCTTCTTTCGGCAGCGCCTTGATGAGCTTGTCCACGCGCACATAAAGCTCGGTCGCCTGCTCGGCCGGCCCGGAGATGATGAGCGGCGTGCGCGCTTCGTCGATCAGAATCGAGTCCACCTCGTCCACGATCGCGTAGTGATGCCCGCGCTGCACGAGATCGTCGGCGGAGAACACCATGTTGTCGCGAAGATAATCGAAACCGAACTCGTTGTTCGTGCCGTAGGTGATGTCCGCCTGATACGCGCGCTTGCGCTCCTCGTTGGAAAGCCCGTGCACGATCACGCCCACCTCAAGCCCGAGGAAGCGATAGATCGCGCCCATCCACTCGGCGTCGCGCCGCGCGAGATAATCGTTGACCGTGACGATGTGCACGCCTTTGCCGGTGAGCGCGTTCAGATACGCGGGAAGTGTCGCGACGAGCGTCTTACCCTCGCCGGTCTTCATCTCGGCGATCTTGCCTTGGTGCAGCACCACGCCGCCGATCAGCTGCACATCGAAGTGCCGCATGCCCAGCGTGCGGCGGGCTGCCTCGCGCACGACGGCGAAGGCTTCAGGCAGCAGATCATCGAGCGTTTCGCCGTTTTCCAGGCGCTGCTTGAACTCGGCCGTCTTTGCCGCAAGCTCGGCGTCGGAAAGCTTGCGCATGCCTTCCTCGAGTTCGTTGATCCGCGCCACGATCGGCCGGATGGATTTCAGGATCCGATCGTTGCGCGTGCCAAAGATTCGACGCAAAAGCCCCCAAGCCATCTTCTCTCTCCTTTACGATACATACCGCCGCGGCCCGAAAATCACCGCGGCGGCGAACAGCTGCA
>CAZTLD010000230.1:0-1957 GCA_964614395.1 uncultured Zetaproteobacteria bacterium | reverse complement strand
GGGGCTGCGCGCCGAATATCCGATGCTGGGCGGGGCTTCGTCGCGGCGCGTGGCAGTGTGGATCGCCGAGGCGCTCAAGCGGCTTCCGAAGGCGGCCGCGCCGTGGGACGAAGCGCTTGGCATGCCGCTTCACGAGGCTTTTCGCCTTGTGCACACGCAAGAGGGTTTCGCGAAGGCTTTCGCGCGGCTGCGGCGCGAGGAATGGCACGTGCACCAGCACTTGCTCGCCGAAAAGCGCGCCCAGGCGCAGGCCGCCGCGCCCGTGATCACGCCGGCCGAAAAGACGAAGGCCCTTTTGCGGGCATTGCCGTGGGCGCTGACGCCCGCGCAGGAGGCCGCCTGGCGGGCCATTCAGGCCGATCTGCAAAGCGGCCGGCGGATGCACCGGCTCGTGCAGGGCGATGTGGGCTCGGGCAAGACGGTGGTGGCGGCGCTTGCCTGCTGCGCGGCCGTGGAGAACGGCTGGCAGGCGGCGCTGATGAGCCCGACGGAGGTGCTTGCGCGCCAGCACCATGCAGCGCTTTCCGCCTGGCTTGCGCCGCTGGGGATCGAGGTGCATCTGCTGGTGGGCGGCTTGCGCACGGGCGAGCGCAAGGCGGCGCTGGAAGCGCTTCGGCAGGGCAAGCCGTGCGTCGTCGTCGGCACGCATGCGCTGATTTCCGATGCGGTGCGCTTTGCGCGGCTCGGGCTTGCCGTCGTGGACGAGCAGCACCGCTTCGGCGTGCGCCAGCGCTGGATGCTCGCGGAAAAGGGCGAGGGCGTGCATCTGCTTTCGATGACCGCAACCCCGATTCCGCGGTCGCTGGCGCTTGCGCTTTACGGCGATCTGGACCTCACCGTGATGCGCGGCATGCCGCCCGGGCGCAAGCCGGTGATCACGCGCGTGATCCGAAACCGCGCGCCGCTTCGCGACGCGCTCAGGCGCATGCTGGATCAAGGCGGGAGGATCTACTGGATCGTGCCGCGCGTGGACGCCGAGGACGAAGACGCGAACGTCTCCGCCCGCGCCCGGCAGCTTGCGCGGCACTTTCCGGATGCGGGCGTGCGCGCGCTGCACGGCAGGATGCGCGCAGACGAGAAAGCGGAAGCACTTTCCGCGTTCGCCGACGGGCGCTGCCGGCTGCTTGTGTCCACGACCGTCGTCGAGGTGGGTGTGAACGTGCCCGAGGCACGCGTGATCGTGATCGAGCAGGCCGAGCGCTATGGGCTAGCGCAGTTGCACCAGTTGCGTGGCCGCGTGGGCCGAAGCGACGCGCAAGGCTACTGCATCCTTTTGCCGTCGCCGCAGGCGGGCGAGGCCCAACTGGAGCGCTTGCGGCTCTTGGAGCGTTGCCACGATGGGCTTGCGCTGGCCGAGGAAGACTTGAAGCGGCGCGGCGCGGGCGATCCCGTCGGGCTTCGGCAAAGCGGCGAGGCGGGCTTTCGGCTGCTCGATCCGATCTACGACGCCGCCGAGATCCGGCGCTGGAGCGAGGATCCGCCGCCTGAGCCGCCTACTGAAGCGATGATCCGCTTCTGGAAGCCGGAGGCCGACCAAGGAGCGAAGATCGGCGCTTGAAGCGCGCCATGCGCGCCCGCATCGGAGTTGCTAGCGTTGGCGCGCATTTCCGAGCGGGGAGGTCGGCAAGTGGCCAGGCGAAGCGATGCAGGCTTCACGCCCCAGGAAAGCCGGAGCGTGGCGGCGATCGCAGGCGTCTATGCGCTGCGGATGTTCGGGCTGTTCTTGATCTTGCCGGTGTTTGCGCTTTACGCGCAAGGCCTTCGGGGGGCGACGCCGGTGCTGGTGGGCGTGGCGCTAGGCGCTTACGGCCTTACGATGGCGCTTTTGCAGATCCCGTTTGGGATGCTCTCCGACCGGCTGGGCAGGAAGCCCGTGATCATCGCGGGGCTTGTCGTGTTTGCGATTGGCTCGGTCGTCGCGGCGATGAGCGATTCGATCGTGGGCGTGATCGCCGGC
>CAZTLD010000229.1:0-1962 GCA_964614395.1 uncultured Zetaproteobacteria bacterium | reverse complement strand
GCCTCGCTTTTTCCAGAGGATGAGACGCTGACCAAGGGCGTGGATTAAGACCCCGTGCGGCAGCCGCGCGTATCGCTCCATCGCGTTCCGCAGCAGGTGCGCATACAGCCAGCCGCGATCGGCCCGCCGGCACGCAGCCAGCGTCTGCGGCCCGATGATTCCATCCACGCGCACCGGCTCGCCGCAGTCCGCCAGCGCCCGCTGCAGGAGCGCGTGCGCGGCGTGCGCGCCCATGTTCACGGCCAGATCGAACGTCCGCACCGCCACCGCCGCGTCCGCCGCGTCGGCCAGCGCGTCGTAGTCGTAGCGATCCCACCAGTCGCGCCGGTAGATCGCGATCGCGTCCTCTATCGTGAGCGCGGCGATGTCCAAGTCCGGATAGCTGCGCTTGCTGATGCCATACTTCGTCTCGCCGCCCGGATCGCGGGGATCGTTCGCGTATCCCCCCTCATGGGCGATCACCCAGCGAATCGCCGCATCCGCAAGCCCCATGCCGGCCGAGCGTGCCGAACGGCGTTTTTGCTTGCAGCGGAAAGACTTCCGCGCCTACTCCGCCTTGGCTGGCGCGCGCACGGCCACCACCTTGCGGCGGCCTTGATGGTTCTCCACGATCTTCAGGATGTTCTTGTGCGCGCAGGAAAGCAGAAATGCGTGATGCGCCGAAAGCACGAGATCCTGGAATGTGTCGTCGCTTTCCAGCGGTGTCACCTTGAGCTCGGCAGGAAGCGCATGGCGCGAAAGGTGGCGGGAGTGCGTCTTGGTCTTGGAATGATCCCCGAGCGCGTTCACCACCTTGTCCGCCTTGTGTTGCGCGTCCGGATCGCCGGCGAACATGCACTCGCGCAACCACTTGCGCACGATGCTACGCGACCAGCGTATCGCGCGCCGACATTCCCCGAGGAAGGTAGGATGGTATTTGCCGATGATGGCCTGCCAGAAGGGAATGCTCTCCGGATTGCGCTTGGCCTGTTCGATCGCCTCCTCGAACTCGTCCAACACCGCCTGCGCCGGCACGCCGTTGATCTGCGGATCGATCGGGCCAAGGTTCGAATGCCTGCCGAGCACGATCTCCTTGCAGGCGCAGGCGATCATCGTCCCCGCCGACATCGCGATCTGCGGCACGATCGCCCGCACGTCGCGATTGAACACGTCGTGCAGGTAGTCCACCAAGGATTCGGTCGCCGCGATGTCGCCGCCGGGCGTGTGCAGGATGAGATCCAGCCCCCGCGCGCGATCCAGGCCCTTGATCGCGGCCATGAAGGCATGCTTGTCCCAGTCGTTGATCAAAAGCATGGATGGCGCAACCTGTTGCAGGTTGTCGCCCACCTCCGTCCAGCCCGAATAATAGGCGATGACGTTCCTTCCTGTGTGCTCGGAAAGCGCCTTCAGATACTTTTCACGAACCCGATCATATCCAGAGCCGACGCCTGGATCCTCGTTTTGGATCTCCAGCCATACGTCAGCCAAAGACGGCAAGGTCTTTGTCCCTCGTGCTCGTCGCCGTCAGCGCCACGCCCCCTTCCTCCGCCGGGCGCACCGTCCACGCGCGATAGATTTCGAATGCGCGCTCGCACCCCTTCCGCACGGCGTCCGGACGCGGCTTGAAGAAACGGAGATACGCCTCCTCCAGATTCGGCCTCGCCATGCGCCAATTGTAGCCGAGCCGCCGCCCCGTGCGCAACGGCCGCGCCTAGCGCACCCGCACCCCCGACCACACCACGCGCCCGAGCACCTCCGCCTCGCCCGCGCCCACCTCGATCGGCGGATACGCCGGATGCTCGCTCACCAGCCGCAGCCGCCCGCCGCCCCGCCGCTGCACCCGCTTCACCACCAGGTCGTCGTCCAGCCGCAGCGCATACACGCTGTCGCGCACGCGCGCCGCCCACCGCCGCGCATCCCGCCCTGACCCAATCTTTGACACCGTGAGACACCCGCCATCCCTTGAAATCCCAACACTTCCCG
>CAZTLD010000228.1:0-1966 GCA_964614395.1 uncultured Zetaproteobacteria bacterium | reverse complement strand
CAAGAGGAGGGAGCGATGCGGCGAAGCGGAGAGCGGCAGGCGGATATGGCGTTTGATCTCGTCGTCGGCCTACAAGCCCGCTACCACGAAGGGTTGGAGGCGCTCAGGCGCGCGCATCGGGCACGCCCAAGCTTCGTATGCCACTTCTGGCTGCGCGATCAGGGACGGCATGGCGGTGGCTGGCGCTGGCAAAGCGCGGAAAACGAAATCTTCGCCTCGGCCACGATCAATGTGTCGCAGGTGCACTACACCGACGACCCCGCGCGTCCGTTGCTCGCCGCAAGCGCGATCTCCGCGATCGTCCATCCCGCGCACCCCAACGCCCCCAGCATGCACATGCACATCAGCCACACGATGCGCAAAGACGGCACGCACTACTGGCGTTGGATGGCCGACCTCAATCCCGCGATCCCGCATGAGGCGGACACGCAGGCGTTTCGCGCCGCGCTGCAAGCCGCCTGCCCTCGCTGGTTCAAGCACGCTGAGCGCGAAGGCGCGCGCTACTTCTGGATCCCGGCGCTCGGGCGCACGCGGGGGGTGGCGCACTTCTATTTGGAAGCGTTCACGACCGGCGACGAAGCCGAAGACTTCGCCACCGCCTGGCGCATCGGCCGCGCGGCGATCGACACCTATCTGGAGATTCTCGAGCGCAGGCTCAGCGCCCCGCCGCCCGATGCGGCGATGCTGGCCGCGCAGCGCGCGTATCACACGCTGTACTTCTTCCAGGTGCTGATGCTCGATCGCGGCACGACCGCGGGCCTGCTTGCGCATCAGGACAACGATCTCGGCATTCTCGGCTCGCTGCCGCCGCGCGTGGATCGCACGTTGCTCGCAAGCTGGAGGCCGCGCGTGCACCCCGAACAGCGTCCCCTTCTCGATGCGATCCTCGATGCGTTGCCGCAGGGCACGATCGTGGGGGTGGACGATGCGACGAAGCTTCGGCTGGCGGCGGCGCTGCGCGGCTTTTACCGCGCACACCCCGAGGCGCTTCGGCTGCAGGCGCGCGCAAGCGTCGAGCCGCCCACCTTGCTCAATCACCTCGGGAAGGCCGCGGCCAATACTTGAGCGCCAGATACGCCGCGTATTCGTCCAGCGTCATTTTCCCGCGGATGTAAAGCTCCTGATCCGATAGGCGTTCGGGATCGCGGATGCCAAGCCTTTCGTTTTCTCGGGCTGCATGCGCGCGCCGGCGCGCGATTTCTTCGGGGCCGACGCCGTCCGGCCGTTGAAGCGCCGCTCTTCGCCAAGCTTTGGCGTCGCGCCACGGCCAGCTGTGGCTGCACTCTTCGATCCACGCTTCCAGCCGCGCCCAGGCGGCGTTGGCGTCATCGCCTGGCGCAAGCACCCAACGGCGGCCGTGCATGCCGACCTGCGGCGGCCCCTCTTCGTCCTCGGGCGCATCGCCGACATGCAGGATCATTTCAGGCCGTAGGGAGAGCGCGCGGGCCAAGGCCGCAAAGATTTCGGCGCTGGGCTTGGCCGCACCGCAACAGGCGGGAAGCATCACGACGTCGAACGCAAGCCCAAGCTTTTCCAGAAGACGCACGAGGCGCTGGTCCCAGTTCGAGCACACCGCGACTTCAAGCCCGCGCGCCTTGAGCCTTTGGAGCATCTCCGGAAACGCCGGATGCACGCGCCACGCCGCAGGCTCGGCGAAGTAGGCGAACAACGCATCGAACGCCGCCGCAAAGCGCGGATCCTCAACCGCCGCCTCCAATGCATAGGCGACGACCTTGCGCCACCACGCATAGGCCTCGTGGCGATCGTCAGATGCCTGCGGCGCGTAGGGGCCGGCGATGCGCATGGCTTGGGGCACACGCGCGCGCACGCGCGCTTCATTGGCGGCCAACCCATAAGCCCGGGCCATGCGCGCGTAGGTGCGCGCGATCGGCTCGGCTGGGTGCAGAAACGTGCCCACCGCATCGAAACTGACGGCTCGGATCGGAAACGGCATGGGGCGATGCTA
>CAZTLD010000227.1:0-1977 GCA_964614395.1 uncultured Zetaproteobacteria bacterium | reverse complement strand
TTTCTCGCCTACACTTCGGTGGTGAGCCAAGAGCCAAGCTGGATGCGCGCAAGCAGGCTTGCCCCCTACGGCAAGGCGATCGGCGCATGGATCGGGGGACTGATTCCTGCGGGCTTTCCGCTTTCGCGTCAGCCTGCGGACGTGCCGGAGCTGGATCGCAGGAAGCTTGAGCGGCTTTTGAAGGAGCAAATGGGGCGGTGAGGCCGGACAAACTGACCCACGCGTGCGGCGTCTTCGGAATCTTCGACCACGAAGAGGCGGCCAACATCACCTACTTGGGCCTGTACGCGCTGCAGCACCGGGGGCAGGCCTCAGCGGGCATCGTCGCCACCGACGGGCGCACCTTCACCAGCCACCGCGGCATGGGGCGCGTGGCCCAAGTCTTCCGCCCGCGCGACATCGAGCGCCTGCGGGGACGGCTTGCGATCGGCCATGTGCGCTATCCCACCACCGGCGAAACCGACCTCAGGAATGTGCAGCCGTTCACGTTCGAGTTCCAAGGCGGCGGGATTGCGCTGTGCCACAACGGCAACCTCACGAACGCCCGCGCGCTGCGCCGCAGGCTGGAAGCGGAGGGCTCGATCTTTCAGTCCACCTCCGACACGGAAGTGCTGATGCACCTGATCGCGAAAAGCGAGGCCGCAAGCATCGAGGAAAGGCTCGCCCACGCGGCTTCGCAAGCGAAGGGCGCCTACGCCCTGCTCGTGCTCACCGCCGACAAGCTCATCGGCCTTAAGGATCCGTTCGGCGTGCGGCCGCTCGCGCTTGGGCGATTGGGCGATGCATGGGTGCTCGCAAGCGAAACCTGCGCGTTCGATCTGATCGGCGCGCGCTTCGTGCGCGAGCTTGAGCCCGGCGAGATGGTCGTGATCTCGGACGCCGGCGTGGAAAGCCTGCACCCGTTTGCGCGCAGCGAACACCGATTCTGCGTCTTTGAGCACATCTACTTTGCGCGCCCTGATTCCACCGTGGACGGGACCAATGTCTATCAAGCGCGCATCGCGATTGGGATGCAGCTGGCCAAAGAAGCGCCGGCCGAGGCCGAGATCGTCGTGCCGGTGCCGGACTCGGGGGTGCCCGCGGCGATCGGCTATGCGCGCGCATCCGGCCTTCCGTTCGAGATGGGGCTGATCCGCAACCACTATGTGGGGCGCACCTTTATCGAGCCGAAGCAATCGATCCGACACTTCGGCGTGCGGCTGAAGCTCAATCCGGTGCGCGAGGTGCTGGCGGGGCGCTCGGTGGTGCTGGTGGACGACTCGATCGTGCGCGGCACCACCAGCCGCAAGATCGTGGAGCTCGTGCGCGCAGCCGGCGCGCGCGAGGTGCACATGCGTATCGCCAGCCCCCCGACGCGGCATCCGTGCTTCTACGGGATCGACACGCCCACCGAGGAGGAGCTGATCGCAAACCAGATGCCGCTTGAGGAGGTGCGCCGCGCCATCGGCGTGGATTCACTCGCCTACATCTCGCTGGAGGGACTGTATGCGGCGCTGGGGCGGCCGCGCACGCATTTCTGCGACGCCTGCTTCACCGGCGAATATCCGTCGCCGATTGAAACGCGCGAATCCCCGCAGCTTTCGCTGTTGAAGCTCACCACGCGCGGCGAGGATGATTGATCCCATCCGGCGCGCGCTTTCGCATGTCTGGCGGGCGGCAGGGTTTTCCTGGGACGGGATTCGCGCGGCGTTTCGGGACGAGATGGCGTTTCGCATCGAGGTCGTGGTGCTTGTCATCGCTCTTCCGGCGGCGTTTTGGCTTGCGGCCTCCGTGGCCGAGGCCTTGAGGCTCATCGCTTGGGTGCTCGCCACACTCGCAATGGAGCTCGTCAACAGCGCGATCGAGGCTGCGATCGACCGCGTGGGGACAGAGCGGCATCCGCTCGCGAAAAAGGCGAAGGACTGCGGCTCGGCCGCGGTGCTCGTCGCCGCACTCGCCACCAGCCTCGTCTGGGCCGGGGCGCTGTGGGAGAAGTGG
>CAZTLD010000226.1:0-1992 GCA_964614395.1 uncultured Zetaproteobacteria bacterium | reverse complement strand
GCCGCAGGAGTGGGCGCGTGCCGCACGGGAAACGCTTTACGCTAACGAGGCGGTGCTTGATCCCCGGGCGCGGACGATCACCGCAAGCGGCCATATCCGCGTGGAGGCGCCGCAGGGGACGCTCACCGCCGCGCGCGCCGTCGTGCAAAAAGACACGATCACCGCCGAGGACGCCGCATGGCGCGGCGGCGGGCACTTCCTGCGCGCGCAGCGCATCCGCCGACAAGGCACGCGCCTCGAGGGCAAGCAACTTCGCTACTCAAGCTGCCCCCCGAACGAACAAACCTGGCGCGTGGAGGCGCGCGAAGGCACGCTCGATCTGGAAAGCGGGTGGCTGGTCGCGCGCGGTGCGCGCTTCCTCGTCGGGCCGGTGCCGGTGCTGTACACGCCGTGGATCAAGCAGGCGACGCGCCGGCACTCGGGGCTTTTGATCCCGAACTTCGGCCAGTCCTCCCGCCGCGGCTGGTTCGTGGGGATGCCGATCTACCTTGCGCCGGCGCCGGATTGGGACGCGACGCTCACGCCGACTTGGAACGCTCGCCGCGGCTGGATGGGCGCAGTGGAGCTTCGCGCAGCCCAGCCGCATGCGCAGGAAACGCTCACGGCCGAATACATTCGCGACCGGTTGACCCACCGCGGCCGCGGGCAGACGCATTGGGCGATGCAAGGCACATGGGGCGGCTGGCAGTGGCAAAGCCAAGGGCGCTATGTGTCCGACGCCGACTATCTCGGCGAGTTCGCGCCGGAGCTGGCCTCGCTCGCCTATACGACGAGCGAAGTCCGCTTGAGCAGACCCTGGGCGCATGGATCGGTAGCGCTCGGCGCCCGCTACCAGCAAAACCTCGCCGCGCCCAGCTTGCAAAAGTCCACGCTGCAGCTTCTTCCGTCGTTGGAGGGGCGTTTCGACGCGCCGATCGGCGCGCATGTCTCGGTTGCGGGTGAAGCCTTCGCGGTGCGTTTCTGGCGGCGGCAAGGCCTGCGCGCGGAGCGCGCCGCAAGCAGCCTTTCGCTGCGCGCCGCGTTTGGCGAAGCGCCATCGCCCTACTTGCGAATAGCCTTCGGCGGGCATCTCATCGGCTGGCGCTTGCATCCGGCCAGCCCCGCATTGCGCGCAGGCGTTCAGGCTCCGTTCGCGACTCTGGATACGGGGCTGACGTTGGCGGGCCTTTGGGGAGCGCGCCTGCGGCATGAGATCGCGCTGCGAGGTTTCATCGCTGCCGCGCGCGCACCCGAGCAAACCCGCGCGCCGCTTTTCGACAGCAGCCTTCCCCCGTTCACCTTCGCCAATCTGTTCGCGATCAACCGCTACACCGGCGGCGACCGCATCGAGCGCGCGCGTCGCGCATCAATAGAGATTCGCCAGAACTGGCTTGCACGCACGGAGAACGGGGATGCGCGCAAGATCGCCTCGCTTGCGTTCGCCTCCGTGTATTTCGCGCGCCAGAAGGCGGCGGATCTCGCTTTCGAGCCGCGCGTGCGCACAGGCTGGGGCCCGTGGCTTGCCGAGGGCATGATCAGCCCCGCGGATGGGGTTGCGCTCACCGTCGAGGCGCGCTGGGACGGCAAGCCCCGCACGCTCGTCTACCGCCGAGCCGCGCTTGCGCTTTCCGGCGAAGTAGGATCGCTCACGCTCAGCGACACCCGGCGCACCAACCCCGTGCGCATGCACGCCTGGCAGGCCTCGGCTGCGCTGCGCCACGGGCGCTGGCAGTGGCGGGCGCAGGCCAACTACGATCGGCTGAACAAGCAGCTCGTCGTGGCCGAAACGAGCCTCGATTACCAGCACCCCTGCTGGCGGCTCAGGCTATCCGCGTTCGATCGGTTGCGGGCGCTGGCGGCCGCACCCGCGCGCGATCGCGGCATGCGCGTATTGCTGGACATCCGCACCGCAGGCAGCCTCGCGCAGCCGTGAGAAAGCTTGTCTGGCTTGTCCTTTTCCTGCTTGGAGCGCGCGCCGAGGCGGAGCCGGTGCTCATCGACCGCATCGCCGCC
>CAZTLD010000225.1:0-2002 GCA_964614395.1 uncultured Zetaproteobacteria bacterium | reverse complement strand
GCGCACGGCATCGCCGTGGATCCGGAGGCGGCCACGATCCTGCGCGTGCAGGGGCCCGAGGTGCGCTGGCGCCCGTCCGCGTTCGACGCCCAAGGCCTTCCCGTGCAATACCGGATCGAAGTCGTGGGCGCGGTAACGATCGAGCACGAAGGGCGCAGCCATTGGCGAAGCGGCGCGATCGCCGTGTCCGACGACCTCACCGCGCAAAGCCCGGCGCAGCTTGAGGCCGAGCGCGAGGCGAAAACGCGCGAACTCGTGCGCCGGTGGTTGGAGGCGGCATGGAGCAGGGTCGCGAGCGGCTGGTGAAGCCCGTGCTTTACCTGTTCGGCGACGACGAACAGGGCATTTGGGACGAGGCGCAGATGCTCGCCGCGCGCGTCCGTCGCGCGCTTGTGCTGGAAGGCGCCGAAGTCGGTCGCGCCGAAGAGGCGCTGTGGGGCACTGAGATGTTCGGCGCGCCTCCGGATCTCGTGATCGTGAAAACGATGCAGGGCGTAGATGCCAAAGCCGCCGGGCGCTGGCTGCAGCTGTGCGAGCGGCTCGAACCCGGCGTGCGGCGGCTTGTGCTGTGCGCTCCGGGCGTGGATGTGCGCAAGGCCTGGCACAAAAAGCTTGCCGCCCACCCGCATGTGGAAGCGCGGGCGATGCCCCAACCCAGCGCCGAGGACACCGAACGATGGCTGAACCAGCTTCTGGCCGAGTCGGGCGTGAAGCTTGCGCCGGAAGCGGTGGCGTGGCTCGCCGAGCGTGCGCGTGGGATGCGCGCCGCGCTGCGGGCGTTCGTGGAGCGCGCGCGGCTTGCCGGCGGCGATCAGGCTCCGCTTGGGCTTTCCGAAGTCGCCGCGCTCTTCGGCGAGCGAGCGCCGATGCAGCTTTCCGAGTGGGTGGACGCGGTGGCGATGCGCAGGCCCGAAGCGCTGGCGCAAACCGCCCGTCTGCTGCACGAAGGCGTGCCGGCCGTGCAGATGATCGCATGGCTCGGCATGCGGCTGGAGCAGATGCTCTTGGTGGCTTGGCATCAAGCGCAGCGCGCGGCCGACCCCCTCAAGGCGGCGGGCGTCCCGTATCCGGCGCGGGGCGTCATCAAGCAAGCCTTGAGCCGCTGGCGGGCCAGCGAGCTCGTGGACCTCATCGTGCAGCTTGAGGAGGCCGAAACGGCGATCAAAAGCGGCGGCGAGGCGCTGGGAGCGCTCGTGCCGCTGGTGCAGCGGGCGGTGGGGGCGCCTCATGCGGCCTGATTGGCTGGACTTCGAGCGCAGGCACGTCTGGCACCCGTATGCGCGGCTGCTTGCGCCCGGCGATGTGTACCCGGTGCGCGAGGCCCAAGGCGTGGAGATCGTGCTTGAAGACGGCACAAGGCTTGTGGACGGGATGGCCTCGTGGTGGTGCGCGATCCACGGCTACCGCGTGCCGGAGCTGGATGCCGCGATCCGCGCGCAGCTTGAGAGGATGGCGCATGTGATGTTCGGCGGGCTCACCCACGAACCCGCCGCGCGCCTTGCGGAGAGGCTGCTTGCGCTTGCGCCTGGGAGCTTCGAGGCCGTGTTCTTTGCGGACTCGGGCTCCGTCGCCGTGGAAGTGGCGATGAAGATGGCGCTGCAATACTGGGCGGCGCTCGGAAAACCCCGAAAGAAACGGTTTCTTACGATCCGCGGCGGCTACCACGGCGACACTTGGCATGCGATGAGCGTCTGCGATCCGGTGCAGGGCATGCACCGGCTGTTCGTGGGGGCGCTTCCGGAGCAGCTGTTTGCGCCGCGCCCGCGCGCGCGGTTCGGCAACCCCGATGCGGGCGAAGACCTGCGGGCGTTTCGGCGGCTGGCCGAAGCGCACGCCGACGAAATCGCGGCCGTGATTCTCGAGCCGATCGTGCAGGGCGCAGGCGGCATGTGGTTCTATTCGGCTGCGTTTCTTGCCGGCGTGCGCCAAATCTGCGACGAACTGGGATTTTTGCTGATCCTGGATGAGATCGCCACCGGCTTCGGTCGCACGGGGCGCATGT
>CAZTLD010000224.1:0-2019 GCA_964614395.1 uncultured Zetaproteobacteria bacterium | reverse complement strand
TTGCAGGCCGAGCTTGCGGAAGCGGATCTGCTGGTGGGCGCAGCGCTCGTGCCGGGTGCGCGCACGCCTCGGATCCTTGATGAGAAGATGCTGGCTCGCATGCCGGAGGGCGGGGTGTTCGTGGATGTGGCGATCGATCAGGGCGGCACCAGCAGCACCAGCCGGCCCACCACCTTTGAACAGCCCACCTATCGGGAAGCGGGCGTCATCCATTGCTGCCTTCCGAACATGCCGGCAGCGGTGCCGCGCACGAGCACCTTGCTGCTCACCGAGGCCACATGGCCGTATGTGCTTCGCTTGGCCGAGCTCGGCGTGGAGGGGGCGCTTGCGGATCCGGAGCTCAAAACCGCCGCCAACGTGATCGACGGCCGCATCGTGCACCCGGCGCTTGCCTCCACGGAGGGGGGATGCTGATGCGCTTGGGCGCGGAGCTTCGCGCGCGCTTTCTGCCGCAGGGCATCCGCTTCTACGGCCGGCGCAACGGCCAGGCCACGAAAGGCCAAATCGCGCGGCTGGAAAAGCTTCTGCCGCAGGTGGGGCTGGACGGCGAAACCTCTTTGGATGCCGCGGGCATCCCGAAAGAAGCGAAGGTGCTGATGGAGATCGGCTTCGGCAACGGCGAGTTTCTCGAATACCTCGCCCAGCGCGAGCCGGAGGCTTGGCTGGTCGGCATCGAGCCTTACCTTCCGGGTGTCGCCAAGGCGCTCTCGCGGCTTGATCGGGTGGGGGCATTGCATCGCGTGCGCATCTCGCTTTTTCCCGCCGAGCATGTGCTGGAAAAGCAAACGCCGGATGCGTTCCTGGACGGCGTGTTCATCCACCATCCCGATCCGTGGCCGAAAAAGCGCCACCACAAGCGGCGGCTCATCCAAAAGCCGTTTGCGAGGCTTTTGGCGCGCAAACTCAAGCCAGGGGGCTTTGTGAAGCTTTCCACCGACTGGCCGGAGCTTGCCGAGTGGATGCGCGATATCCTCGACGAAACGCCGGGGCTTGTGAATGTGGCCGGCAAAGGGAACTTCGCGCCGCGCGAAGCGGATCGGCCCTACACGAAGTTCGAGCTTCGGGGCTTGCGCGAAGGCAGGGAAAGCCTGTTTTTGCACTACGTTCGCGCCCCCAGCCCGTGATCGGCATCGAAGCCATACGCGAGATAGCCGCAAAACACGGGCTTGATCTTGCAGGCGTGTGCAGCCCCGTGCTGCCTGCGCGCGACCGGCATTGGCTTGCCCAGTGGATTCAGGCGGGAATGCACGCCGAGATGCATTGGATGGCCGAACCCGAGCGCCTTGCCCGCAGGCTGGATCCGCGCCGGCAATGGCCTGATGTGCGCAGCATCATCGTTGTGGGCATGCGCTATGCGCCGCCGCCCTACACGCTGGAACAGGCCGAAAAAAGAAAAATTTCCGGCGTGATATCCGCCTACGCGCATGGCGATGATTACCATATCCTGCTGAAAAAGAAACTCAAGGCGCTTTCTTGCGATCTTTCCAAAATATTCTCGCGATGGGACGCGCGCGCCTATGTGGATACGGCGCCGGTGCTGGAGCCTGCGCTGGCCGAGCAGGCGAGCCTTGGCTGGATCGGCAAGCACGGCGTCGTGATCCATCGCGGCTTCGGCTCGTGGTTCTTTCTCGGCGCCTTGTTCACGAATCAAGCCCTTACGCCCTCATCGCCGCATCCGGCGCACTGCGGCCGTTGCACGCGCTGCATGGACGCTTGCCCCACCGGGGCGATCGTCGCCGACCGGATCGTGGACGCGCGCCGGTGCATCAGCTACCTCACGATCGAGCACAAAGGCTTCATCCCGCATGCGCTTCGCCCGCTCATCGGCAATCGCATCTATGGCTGCGACGACTGCCAGCTCGTATGCCCCTGGAACCGGAAGGCGGAAACGATTCCCCGCAGCGAAGATCCGCTCCATCCCGATGATGCGCGCGTGCTTCCGAAGCTTGCCGAGCTTTTGGGGTTGGATCGCGAAGGTTTCCGCGCGCGCTTTCGCAAAAGCGCGATCCGCCGCATCGG
>CAZTLD010000223.1:0-2023 GCA_964614395.1 uncultured Zetaproteobacteria bacterium | reverse complement strand
TCGAAAAGGCGATCGCGATGGCCGAAAGAGGCGGCGGCTTTTGCGTGCCCGGCGTGCGCCACAAGGCGCTTTTCTGGCTTGCGCGGCTCGTGCCGCGAGGGCTTGGCGCGCGCGTGCTTGCGCGCCGGATTTCGCCCGAGCGGCTAAAGGATGTAGCGGGTTAGGTCTTCGTCCGTCTCGATGTCCGACAGGCGCTTTCGCACATAGGCGGCATCAATCGTCACCGTTTGATCAGCCAGGTCGCTTGCGGCAAAGCTTATATCCTCCAGCACATGCTCCATGATCGTGTAGAGCCTGCGCGCGCCGATGTTTTCGGTGCGCGCGTTGACCTTTTCGGCGAAGCTGGCGATCTCGGCGATGCCGTCGTCGGTGAAGACGAGCTTCACGCCCTCGGCCGCCAGCAGCGCCTGATACTGGCGGATGAGCGAGTTTTCGGTGTCGCGCAGGATGCGCTCGAAGTCGCGGCTGGTGAGCGGATCCAGGTGCACGCGGATCGGAAAGCGCCCCTGCAGCTCCGGAATCAGGTCGCTGGGCTTTGCGATCTGGAACGCGCCCGAGCCGATGAACAGCACATAGTCGGTGCGCACGGGCCCGTAGCGCGTGTGCACGGTCGTGCCTTCGATGATCGGCAGAAGATCCCGCTGCACGCCCTCGCGCGAAACATCCGCGCCCGCGCGCCCCTCGCGCGCCGCGATCTTGTCCATCTCGTCGATGAACACGATCCCCTCTTCCTCGGCGCGCTGCACCGCCTCGCGGCGGATCGCATCCCAGTCCAGCAGCCGATTCGCCTCCTGCTGCGTGAGCACCTCGCGCGCCTCGCGCACCTTCATCCGCCGGCGCGTCGTGCGCCGCCCGAACAGCCCCTCCAGCATCGCGCGCAGGTCCGGAAGCTCCATTTGGGGGCTTGCCGGCATCGGCATCGGCTCGGGAGCGGACTCCACTTCGACCTCCACCTCGCGCTCCTCCAGCTCGCCGGCGCGCAGCAGCCTCCGAAAGCGCTCGCGCGCCTCGCCGCTGCCGCCGCCGGGAAGAAGCGCGTCCAAAAGCCGCTCCTCCGCCAGCGCCTCGGCGCGCACGCGCACGCGCGCCACCGCCTCCTCGCGCACCATTTTCACCGCCGCGTCCACCAAATCCCGCACGATCGTTTCCACATCGCGGCCCACATAGCCGACTTCGGTGTATTTGGTCGCCTCCACCTTCACGAACGGGGCCTTGGCGAGCTTGGCGAGCCTGCGTGCGATCTCGGTCTTGCCCACGCCTGTGGGGCCGATCATCAGGATGTTCTTCGGGATGATTTCGTCGCGCAGTGGGCGCGGCACCTGCCGCCGCCGCCAGCGGTTGCGCAGCGCGATCGCGACCGCCTTCTTCGCCTGCGCCTGCCCGATGATGAAGCGATCAAGCTCCGAAATGATCTCGCGCGGGGTGAGCGTGGCCGCCATCTACCGCTCCAAGGTCTCGATGGCGATCTGATCGTTCGTGTAGATGCAAAGCCGCGCCGCGATCCGCATCGCCTCGCGCGCGATCGCCTCGGCGTCCAGCTTGCTGTGCCGAAGCAGCGCCAACGCCGCCGCCTGCGCATAAGCCCCGCCCGAGCCGATGCCGATCGCGCCCTCGTCCGGCTCCAGCACGTCGCCCGCGCCGGAGAGCACGAGCGTCCGCTCGCGATCGGCGACGATCATCATCGCCTCGAGCCTCCTAAGGATGCGATCCGTGCGCCAATCCTTTGCTAGGGCAGCCGCGGCGCGCACGAGCACCCCGCCGTGCTCGTCGAGCTTGGCTTCAAACCGGTCGAACAGCGTCATCGCATCGGCCGTGGAGCCGGCAAAGCCCGCAAGAATCCGCCCCTCGCGCAGGGTGCGGATCTTGCGCGCGGTGTGTTTGAGCGCGACCTCGCCGAGCGTCACTTGGCCATCGCCCGCAAGCGCCACCGCCTTGTCGGTGCGCACGCAAAGGATCGTCGTGCCGCGCAGCATCATGCCGGCAATCTATCGGGCACGCCGATGCGCGCGAGCATCTCGGCATC
>CAZTLD010000222.1:836-2039 GCA_964614395.1 uncultured Zetaproteobacteria bacterium | reverse complement strand
CTGCGTTCTGCTGGCCACCGCCTGCGTTCTGCTGACCACCACCGGCGTTCTGCTGGTTGCCGGTATTCGCCGCGGGTTGCTGATTCGTGGCCGTGGCGTTGCCGCTCGTGCTGCCACCGCCGCAGGCAGCGAGCGCCAGCGCCAGCGCCCACGCCCAGAGGGTCTTGGGTTGCCTCATGCTTGCCTCCCCTTCGCCGAGATGTGACTTGCGAGCCTAAAAAAAAAACGGATGCGTTCAAGATCCTTGGGGCTTGCATTTCGATGGGCGCGCCCCCACCAAAAGAAGGCGAAAAAATCAACGAAGGAGGATTGCGATGAATCCGGAGCGGATGACGCAAAAGGTGCGCGAGGCGCTCGCCGCCGCGCAAACGCGCGCAGCGCGCCTGGCGCATCAGGAGGTGGACGGCGAGCACCTGCTTTTGGAGCTCATAGAGCAAGAAGACGGCCTTGCGCCGCGGTTTTTGGAGGCGGCGGGCATCAGCCCGAACCTCGTGCGGGCGCGGCTTGAGGATGCGCTCAGCCGCCGGCCGAAGGTGCACGGCGCGGGCGTAGAGGCGGGCAAGGTGTATGTGACGCAGCGGCTCATGCAGCTTTTCGCGCGCGCCGAGGAGGAGATGCGCGCGCTCAAGGACGAATACCTGTCCGTGGAGCACCTTTTGCTTGCATTCATCGAGGAAGGCGAGCGCACCGACGCCGGCCGCATCCTCAAGGCGCTGGGGCTGTCGCGCGAGAAGTTCATGCAGGCGCTGTCCAAGGTGCGCGGGCATCAGCGCGTGACCTCGGATGCGCCGGAGGCGCAGTATGAGGCGCTGAAGAAATACGGCACGGACCTCGTGGAGCTGGCCAAGCAAGGCAAGCTCGATCCGGTGATCGGCCGCGATAGCGAGATCCGCGCCGTGATCCGCATCCTTTCGCGCAAGACGAAGAACAACCCGGTGCTGATCGGCGAGCCCGGCGTGGGCAAGACCGCGATCGTGGAGGGGCTGGCGCAGCGCATCGTGCGCGGCGACGTGCCCGAGGGGCTCAAGGACAAGACGATCTTTGCGCTGGATATGGCGGCGCTTCTTGCGGGCGCGAAGTATCGCGGCGAGTTCGAAGAAAGGCTCAAGGCCGTGCTCAACGAGATCAAGGCCTCGGAAGGGCGCGTGATCCTGTTCATCGACGAGCTGCACACGATCGTCGGGGCAGGCAAGACCGAGAGCA
>CAZTLD010000222.1:0-826 GCA_964614395.1 uncultured Zetaproteobacteria bacterium | reverse complement strand
AGCCGATGCTTGCGCGCGGCGAGCTGCACTGCATCGGCGCAACGACGCTGGACGAATACCGCAAGTACATCGAAAAGGACGCAGCGCTCGAGCGGCGCTTCCAGCCGGTGATGGTGGAGCCCCCGTCGGTGGAGGACACGATCTCGATCCTGCGCGGCCTCAAGGAGCGCTTCGAGCTACACCACGGCGTGCGCATAGCCGATAGCGCGCTGGTTGCCGCCGCCACGCTTTCCGATCGCTACATCACCGATCGCTTCCTACCGGACAAGGCGATCGACCTGGTGGACGAGGCCTGCGCGAGCATCCGCACCGAGATCGACTCGATGCCGGCGGAGCTCGATGAGATCGAACGCAAGGTGATGCGGCTGGAGATCGAGGCCGCGGCGCTCAGAAAGGAAAAGGACGAGGCAAGCAAGAAGCGGCTTGAGGCGCTGGAGAAGGAGCTTGCCGATCTCAAGGCCGAGCGCGACGCGCTGCGCGCGCGCTGGCAGGAGGAAAAGGAGTTGCTCGCCGAAATCCGGCGCGTGCGCGAGGAGATCGAGCAAACGCGGCTCGAGATCGAGCAGGCCGAGCGCGCCTACGATCTCAACCGCGTGGCCGAGCTGCGCTACGGCAAGCTCCCCGAGCTGGAGAAAAGGCTCAAGGAGCTGGAGGAAAAGCAAAAGGCGCGCGGCGAATCCCTGCTCAAGGAGGAGGTGACCGAAGAGGAGATCGCCGAGGTCGTCTCGCGCTGGACCGGGATTCCGGTGGCGAAGATCATGGAAGGCGAGCGCGAAAAGCTGCTCCGCTTGGAGGACGAGCTGCACAAGCGCGTGGTCGGGCAGGA
>CAZTLD010000221.1:0-2046 GCA_964614395.1 uncultured Zetaproteobacteria bacterium | reverse complement strand
TTGGCCGGAGACGGTGGGCGCGCCCGCGCCGGCCGTGCCGCCGGTGCTGCCTGTGCGGTAGCTGAAGCCGGAAGGCAACGTGTGCGTGACGACGAGATTGTTGAGCGTGATCGCGGCCGCGGATTGGTTGGTAAGCGTGATCGTGTAGCCGACGGATGCGCCGCCTGCGTTGACCACCGTGCTAGGCGCGGCCTGCGCCGAGAGCGTGATCGTGCCCACGACGACCGGCGCCGCGTTCACGGTCCACAAGGGCTTCCGCCCCCAGTCCTTCGCCTTCGGAGCCTTGTTCTTCGGCTTGCGGTTGTAGGGGATCTGCGTGTAGACGGTGTTCGTATAGACGCCCGGCGCAAGCCCCGGATCGGCGGCGGCATCGAACCACAGATCGAGCACGCCGCCTGGCGGGATCTCGTTCGGATTGAGCGCGGTGTGCGGGATCGTGAACGTGACCGTGTTGTTGAGCGCGGAAACGGTGAGCCCCGTCACCGGCGCGCCGTTGATCGTCGCCTGCAGGTTGCCCGCGTAGCTGAAGCCGGCGGGCAATGTGTCCTGAATCGTCGTCGGGATCGGCTGGCCGAGCTGATCCACCGGATAGGCGACGTTGACGTTGCCCACGCCCCAGCGGTAGACGCCCGCCCAGCCGGAGCCGCTGTTCGTGATCTGGATGTGGTAGCGCACCGTGCCGCCCGGCGCGATCGCACCGGGGGAGGCGCTCTTCGTTTGCGCCAGGATCGGAAACGCGCCGATGTCGAAGCTCGCCGAGGCCCTCACCGGCACGTTGATCTGGTTGGAGGTCGCCACCGCCTCGTCCGTCGCCGAAGTCACTTTCGGATTCGGCGGATTGAGCGCGGTCACCGAATAGGTGAAGGTGCGGATCTCGCCCGGGGCCATGTAGGGGATCGTCCAGGTGAGGCTTTCGCTGCCGGGTGTGTTGCCAGGCGGGCCGGGCGTGTAGAGCGCGCCGCCGGTGGCGTCGTTGTTGTATTGCACCATCGTGAAGAACCGGTTCTTCCTGGGCTGGCGGCTTGCGTTCAGATAGTCCACGAGCGTGATGTTCTGGTGCGGCTGCGCGCCGGTGTTGATCACCGAGATCTGAAACGAAACCACATCGCCGGGGGCGGCGGCCTCCACGCTCGGCCGCTTGACGACGACGAGCGCCGAGTTGTTCGCGATGCTCACCAGCGTATTGTTGTATTTCCACGGATTGTCCTTGCCGCGGTCCCAGTAGTCGGCGTCCCCGCCCCAAACCTCGGATTCGTTGATGATCTGGCCGTTGGTCGGCATCTGCACGATGCGCGCGGTCACGCTCACATACTTGATCTCGCCCACCGAGTTCAGCCCGTTCGCCCAGCGGATCGTGACCGGCGTGGCCGGCGAGGACACCGGCAGCGGATTCACGGACAGATCGCGCCCGTAGTGCGGATCGCCGGGCAGGAGCTCGCGGCTGGCCTGCAAATCGCCCATCTTGCCGTAAACGCCGATGCGCGAGCCGGGATACGCAATCCGGCGCCACGGCCCCACCGGCCCGGGAAGACCGCCTGCGCCCAACTCGCGCGGATAGAACGTATCGGGGCCGGCCACCGGCGAGCAGGTGCCCCAGGGGCTTGCCGCCCCCTTGAACGCGTTGCAAAGGACAAGCTGCTGCTGGTCCCAGTTGTTGCGCGAGGTGCGAGGCGGGATCGCAGGGTTGAGCGCGGTGCGCGGATCGGTGGAGTACCAGATGCCGGTGTCCGCATACAACTGCGCGAGCGTGCCGACGTTGCCGGTGTTGGCGGGCGTGGCCGGAAGATTGGGCGTGGCGGACACGCAAAAGGCGCGCCCGTTGCAGGCGGGGTCGTTCGGCATGTCGCCGGCGGGCCGCGGGGGCACCTCGATATAGCCGCCTGCGCCGTCCGGCTGCACGAACGCGGCGCCGATCACCTGCAGTCCGTAGGGAATGTAATCGGTGATGTAGCCGTTGACGCCCGTGTTCGCGCCGTTGGACACCGGCCGGTATTTGATGATGTATTTGATCACATCACCAGGCTGGAAGCCGAAAGGCCCGCCGTT
>CAZTLD010000220.1:0-2047 GCA_964614395.1 uncultured Zetaproteobacteria bacterium | reverse complement strand
CCACCAAGCCGCGCGCCGATGGCGTGCCCAGCCGCGCAGATATTTCCGCCAGCGCCTCATGCCGTGCCCCGCTGCAGCGGGACGAAGGCTCGTCGCAAAAGCGAAACCCGGCGCCAGTCCCCTTCTTCCTTCCGCCAACACTCCACCTCAGCTTCGTCCCCTTCCCCGCGCGGAAACACGAGCACGCCGCCTTCGCGGAGCTGCGCAAGCCAAGCCGGCTGCGGCGTGCAGGCCGCGGCGACGATGATCGCATCGAACGGAGCGCGCTCCGGCCAGCCAAGCGCGCCATCTGCTGTTTTCAAATACGCATTGCGCACGCCGAGCGCCCGCAGCGCGGCCTCCGCCCGCTGGGCAAGCGGCGCGATCCGCTCCACCGCATACACCCGGCGCGCAAGATGCGCGAGCACCGCCGTCTGATAGCCGCAACCGGCGCCGATCTCCAGCACCCGCTCCGTGCCCTGCCAGTCCACGCAGGAAAGCATCGCCGCGATCGTGCTCGGGCGCGAGGTCGTCTGCCCATAGCCGATCGGCAACGCCACATCCTCATAGGCGCGCAGCGCAAGCGCCGAGCCCACGAACAGATGCCGCGGCACTTCCATGATCGCCGCAACCACCTTCGCTGCCGCGCCCTGCGCGCGCAGGGCTTCGACTAGCCGCCACCGGCTTGCCCGATAGGGATCCCTCATCAAAAACAACGATGCCAGTGCAAGCCTAAAAACGCAAAGCGGGGCGCAAGGCCCCGCTTCGGACTGGTCGGAACGGCGGGATTTGAACCCGCGACCCCCAGACCCCCAGTCTGGTGCGCTACCAGGCTGCGCCACGTCCCGTAAGCCGAACTCTACGCCGCTGCTGCTCGGCGCGCAAAAGCCTTCAGTCTTTTTTCAACGCCTCCACGACCGCAGCGATTTCGGCGCGGATGCGGTGCAGCTGAGCCAGCACATCGGCTTCTTCGATCTGGGCGAGCATCTCCCGATTGGCCAACACCTTCTTCGCGCCTTTGATCGTAAAGCCGAGGTCGTAAAGCAGGTGGCGGATCGTCAGGATCGTTTCCAGGTCTTGGCGGCGGTAAAAGCGCCGATTGCCGCTTTTCTTCACCGGCCGGATGAATGGCTTGAACTCCCCTTCCCAGTAGCGGAGCACATGCGGCTCCACGCCGCACAGCTCGGCCGCCTCCCGGATGGAAAAGTAGAGCCGATCCGGGATCTCGGGCGCAGCAAAAGAGCGCGCGCTGGGCGCGCGTGCTTTCATTCACCTTCCCCGTTGATGCGCGCCTTGAGCACGGGGCTTGCGCGAAACGCCACCGCCTGGCGCGCCGGAATCGGCACCTCTTCGCCGCTCTTTGGATTGCGGCCCACGCGCGGCTTGCGCTCGACGACGACGAAGCTTCCGAACCCGGAAATCTTCACGGGCTCTCCGCGTTTGAGCGCATCGCGGATTTCGTCCAACACATCCTGCACGAGCATTGCGGCTTCCTTTTTCATCAAGCCCACGCGCATGTGCACCTGCTCGGCGATGTCCGCCTTGGTCATTCGGCCCTCCCTAGCTGTAGCACAACTTTGCAACTATAGCGCAACCTATTGAGTGGTCAAAAAATCCTCATCTTTTGCCGGATGCACCTGCCCTTCCGAGAGCACGAGCACCCGGTCGCAGCGCCGCGCAAGCCTTAAGCTGTGCGTCACCATCACGACGGCCGCGCCGTGCTCGCGGCATACCTCGCGGAACAGCGCAAACACCTGCATGCCGGTGCGCTCGTCGAGGTTGCCGGTGGGCTCGTCGGCCAGCACCAGCTTGGGGTTGCCGGCGAGCGCGCGCGCAATCGCCACCCGCTGCTGCTCGCCGCCGGAAAGCTGCCCGGGGCGATGGGCGGCGCGCTCCGCCACCCCGAGGCGTTGGAGCAGCGCCATCCCCCGCGCGCGCGCTTCGTCTGGCGGCGCTCCCTGTACCCACAGCGGCAGCATCACATTTTCCAGCGCAGTGAGCTCCGGGATCAGGTGGTGAAACTGATAGACGAAGCCGAGCTTGCGGCTGCGCAGCCGCGCCTGCGCCT
>CAZTLD010000219.1:0-2096 GCA_964614395.1 uncultured Zetaproteobacteria bacterium | reverse complement strand
TCAGCGCGCTGATCACTGGTACGTGCCTTTCCTTCGGCTCGGCGCTGATGCGCGGCACGCGAGGGCTGGTGTCCGCCCCTACAGGGCCGACCTTCGTGCTGCTCGTGGCTGCCGTGGACGCCTACCGCGAGGCGGGGCTTGAAGCGCAGGCGATGGCGCAGGCCGTGGCCGCGACCGTGGCGATCGCAGGATTAGGGCAGTTGCTGATAGGTGCGCTGCGGCTCGGGCAGTGGATCAAGTTCATCCCGCACCCGGTGGTTTCGGGCTTCATGACCGGCGCAGGCATTTTGATGGTGAGCACCCAGTGGGATGCAGCCGCGGCCGGCTGGCCGCCGATGCTTGCGTTTGCCGCTGCCGTGGCCGGGGTTTTCGCCTGCCAACGGTGGCTGCCGCGCTGGCCTGCGCCGCTTGTGGGGTCGCTTGCCGGCATTGCGGTGTTCTTCATTGCTGCGCTGTGGGGTGGGGTGCGGCCGGAGTGGCTGATCGGTGGGGGAAAGCCTGTGCAAGCGGCGCTCACCGTGCCCGGCTGGGAAGGCTGGGAGGCGCTCCCGTGGCGGCTTGTGGGGCTTTACGGTGCGGCGCTCGCGGTGCTCGCATCATTGGACACGCTGCTCACCGCGCTCGTCGCCGACGTCGTCATGGCCTCCCGGCACGATCCGCGGCGCGAGCTTCTGGGGCAGGGGGCAGGCCATTTGGCCTCAGCCGCGCTGGGAGGCATGGCCGGCGCGGGCACGACGGGGGCAACACTCGTCGCGATCCGCGCAGGGGGCGCGGGCACGCCCGGTTGGGCGGCTGGCGCGGCGATGGCGCTCGTGGGCTGGGCGCTGCTTCCGTGGGTGGTGATGTTGCCGACGGCCGCATTGGCCGGCGTGATCGCGGCGGTGGGGCTAAGCCTCATCGATCGCGACATCTGGCTGTGGTGGCGGATGCCGGGGACAAGGCGCGATGCGCTGATCGCGCTGTTGGTGGCGGCGCTTGCGGTGGGCACGGATTTGATGGTGGCCGTGGCCGCAGGTGTCGCGCTTGCCGTGATCGAGTTCGTGCGCCTGCAGGCCGGAGATCCGGTGGTGCTGCGCCGCTGGACGCGCGCCGAGCGCCCGAGCCCCCGCCGCCGCCCACGGAAGGAGCGCGAAAAGCTGGCCGAGGTCGGCGAGCGCATCGTCGGCTACGACCTGCGCGGCGTGTTGTTCTTCGGGACGGTGGAGCACCTGCGCGAGGCGCTCGCCCGCGATCTTGAAGCCGCCGAGGTCGTGATCCTCGACATGCGCCGCGTGCTGCGCGTTGATCTTACCGCGCTGCGCGTGCTGGAGCAGATGGCCGGAAAGATGCGCGCGCGCGGTGCGCGGCTTTTGATTTCGCACGCCCCGCCCAACCTCGGCGAGGTGCGGCGGGAACTCCACGGCCCGGATCGCTTCGAGCCCTATTACCCCGGAGAGCATCTGGAGATCTTCGCGGAAACGAACGAGGCGCTGGAGGCGGCCGAAGACTGGTGGCTGGAAAAACAAGGGATCACGCCCCGGCGGGGCGGGATCGTGGCGCCGGAGGAGGCGGAGCTTTTGCGCGAGCTTGCGCCGGAAGTTCGGGCCAAGGTGTTGGCGAAAATGCGGCGGGTCAAGCGCGCCGAAGGCGAGTTTCTGTTCCGCGCGGGCGAGCCGGGGGAGGAACTGTTCGTCGTGCTGGAGGGGGAGGTGGAGGTGTGGTTGCGGCTTCCGGAAGGGGACTATATGCGTCTGGCCGTTTATGGCCCTGGGGCGACATTCGGTGAGCTTTCGTTTCTCGAGCCCGGCCCGCGCGCGGCCGATGCGGTCGTAGCGCAAGACTTCGTGGGTCTCGCGCTTCCGCGCCGGGATTGGGATGCGCTTGCGCAGGAAAACCCGCAGGCCGCGCTCGTGCTGCTCGTGAGACTCGCACATGAACTCGCCGAGCATTTGCGCCGCGCCGATGCGACGATTCAGCGCCTGGCGCGCTGAGCGCTGTCCGGGGAGGAGGCTGCGATGAAACGGCTTTTGCCGTGGATGTTCGTGCCGTTAGCGCTTGCGGGCGGCGCGCTGGGATGGTGGGCGCCGGAAGCGTTTGCGCCGGCGCGTGCGTGGATC
>CAZTLD010000218.1:0-2114 GCA_964614395.1 uncultured Zetaproteobacteria bacterium | reverse complement strand
CAACCACGCCTCGCGCCCCCAAGCGCGCATTCTCGCGTGGAGCACGCGGTAGACGGGGATCAGCATCCATGCATCAAGCGCGGCATAGCGGCGCTGGGCCGGGGAAAGCGGTCGCCGAAACCAATCCGAGCGCTGCAAGGACTTGGCGCATTCCGCTCCCAGAAGCGTTCCCGCAAGCCGATGCAGCCCCGGCTGATGCATCGTCGTGACCAGCGCCGCCGCCGTCTGCGTGTCGAAAAACCGCTGCGGCATCCAGCGCGCGTGATGGTGAAAGATTTGGAAGTCCTGCCGAGGGGCGTGCATCACAAACAGCGCCTTGCTGCGGGAAAGCGCATCCCACACTGGCCCAAGATCCAGCGCGAGCGCATCCACCAGCCAGATCTCGCGCCCGTCGGTGACTTGCAGTAACGCAAGCTCGGGCCAGTAGGTGCGCGCCCGGCGAAACTCGGTATCCACCGCAAGCAGCGGCGCCTCGCCGATGCGACGGATCAGGCCGGAGGCCTCTTTGCGCGTCGCCACCCATCGCACCGGCGGATTCATCGGCCGCCTTCCGCCTGTTCCTCTTCAGCAAGTCTGCGCCGGCGCACGATCAACCAGCGGATGGCGCCCACGGCCAGGAACGGAGCCAGAGCCGCGCGCAGCGCCACCGGATCCGGATGCAACGAAAGCCACCCCAAAACGACCTCGGCCATGTCGGCGAGCACATGCGAGGCGTAGTAGGTGAACACGGCCACGGAAAGCAAGTCCGCGGCCTGCTGCAGCCTCAACTGCGCGCGCACGCGCCGGTTCATCGCCGCCAACAGCGCTTGCTGCTGCGCCTCCTGCCGCAGCGAAACGCGGGTGCGCAGAAGGCTTGCTGCGCGCTCCACGCGGTCGAGCAAATGCCCGATCCACCGCTGCACCGAGGCGATCGTCTCCTGCGCACCCTCGAGCCTTCGCATCATCGTCGCGGACAGCGCCGGAATGGACGCGATCGGCTCTTCGTCAAGATCGCGCAGCCTTCGCCTGAGCGTGTCGAAATAGGCCTGCGCGGCCGAAAAGCGCAGCGCATGCGCGGACGCCGCGCGCTGCACCTCCACGCCGATCGCGATCAGCTCGTCCAGAAGCCTTTCGTCTTCCTCGGGATCGCCGCGCGCCTGCGCAAGGCGCGCTAGCGCCTCCTTGAGCCGATCCTCCTCGCGACCGAGCGCCTCCACGAGCGCCTGCGCTTCCTCGAGCACCGTGCGCGTGGGCTCCTCTTCTTGCGCGCCTTGCGCCCATCCGAGCAATGCGAGCACCCGATACACATCCGCTTCCGCCAGACGCCCGACGAGCCGGCCGATCTGAAGCGGCCGCGTGGCGCCGGCGAACAGCAGGTAGCGCGCGATCCCGTCGTGCAGCCGGAAATCGGTGAACGCAAGCGATCCCTTGCGGCCGATGCGCCCACCTGCGACCGGCGCGCCGAACGCGGACTCCGCAAGCCGCACGAGCGCCTCTTCGTCCAGCGGCGGCATCGGCAGGCACGCGACCTCGCAGGCGTGCACGAGCAAAGCGCCGACCGCATCCAACGCCTGCTCGCGCACGCGGGGGAACAGCGCATCGCCCAGCGGATCGGCAAGCCGCGCCGGCACATTCTCCTCGATGAACCAGAAGCGATCCGTCTCCATGTGCCGTTCGGCGACGAGCCGGATGCCGCCTTCCTCCCACACGATTTGGCTTGGGTTCTCGCGACGCTTCCCTTCGGCGCGCACGACGCTTCTTCCGAAGGAGAAGAGCCACATAGGAGGCCATGGCCCCTCGCGCTTGAGCACCACGACCGCCACGCGCGCAGGCGCCCGCACCGGAAAATACGGAAAGCGCTGCACCTCGCCGTGCGCGCGCACGCGCCCAGGGTGCTCGCTTAGGCCCTGCCGGGCGTTTTCGTCGGCTCCGATCACACGGCGGCGGCCGCGCCTTGCCGGTTTTGGCGTTTTATCGTCCGTCCGATCGCGCGCGCCGCAGCCTGGCTGCGTGTGCGAAGGTTTTTTGCGCTTTCCCATGGCTCAATCGTCGCCGCCGCCAGCGCCGAGCGCAATCCCCTAGCGCGCCCAGCGGATGAAAAGCGCCGCAATGGCGCGGAAGTCGTCAAGGCTGCA
>CAZTLD010000217.1:0-2138 GCA_964614395.1 uncultured Zetaproteobacteria bacterium | reverse complement strand
CGGGGTCTTAATCCACGCCCTTGGTCAGCGTCTCATCCTCTGGAAAAAGCGAGGCGATCAGCGTTTCATATCTCCGCAGGATCTTGCGGCGCTTGAGCTTCAAGGTGGGAGTGAGCTCTCCGGCCTCCAAGGTCCACGGCCGATCCACGAGCGCAAACCTCCGCACCTGCATGTAGCGCGGAAGATCGTGCAATGCAGCACGCATCCGCGCGGCGATCCACGCGCGCACCGCTTCGTTCTCCCGCCAGTCTTCCGGCAAGGGCTGCTTCTTCTCCCGCTGCCATGCGCGGGCAAGCGCCTCTTCGTCCGGAACGAGCAAGGCTGCGACATAAGGCTTGCCGTCGGCGATCACCATCGCCTGCTGGATCGTAGGATCCTGAACGAGGCGCGTTTCGATCGCAGCCGGCGGCACATTCTCGCCGGTGGACAGCACCATGATCTCTTTTTTCCGGTCCACGATGCGCACGAAGCCGTCTTCGTCGATCTCGGCGATGTCGCCGGTGTGCAGCCAGCCATCGGCAAGCGCCGCCTTCGTCTCCTCCTCACGCCGCCAATAGCCCTGCATCACCATCGGCCCGCGCGCCAGAAGCTCGCCATCCTCGGCGATCTTGAGCTCCACGCCGGGAAGCGGCGGGCCCACCGTGTCCGGCTTGATCCAATGCTCGCGGTTCACGGTCAGCACCGGCGAGGCCTCGCTAAGCCCATAGCCCGGCAAAAGCGTCATGCCGGCGGCAAGGAAGAACCGCGCCACATTCGGATGCAACGCCGCGCCGCCGCAGACGAACGCGCGCAAGCGCGAACCGAAGCGCGCGCGGATCGGCGCATGCACCAAACGGTCCAAAAGCCGCCACAGGCGCTCCTCCCACCACGAAAGCGGCACTCCGCCCGCGTGCTCGGCCTGAAAGCGCTTCCACCCCAGCCGCTGCGCCTCGGCGAACAGCGCGCGCCGGTAGGCAGGCATCGACTGCACCCGCTCCAACACCGTCGCATACACGCGCTCGAACAGCCGCGGCACGGAAAGGATCACGGTGGGATCAACCTCCGCGGCGTCGCGCATCACGGTCGTCACCGCCTCGGCGTAGGCGATCTCCGCGCCGCTTGCCACCGGCAAGAAATGCCCCACCGTGCGCTCGAACGCATGCGCAAGCGGAAGAAACGACAAAAACCTATCCCCCGGGTGCACCGGCACGCCGCCCAACCCGGCCGCGATGTCGCTGAGGATGTTCCCATGCGTGAGCATCACGCCCTTCGGGCGGCCGGTCGTGCCCGAGGTGTAGATGATCGTCGCCAGCATCTCGCGCGTGGGCAAAGGCGCGGCCAGCGCCCGATCCCAGCTGGGATCGTCGATCACCTGATCCACGGCGCCGCCCGGGCCGCGGAATACGAGCGTTTTCAGATCCGCGCCTTGGAGCTTCTCCGCCTGCTCGCCCTCCTCCACCAACACCCAGTGCACATCGGCGTCTTCGAACACATAGCGCACCGCCTCGGGCGGATCGGTGTAGTAGGCCGGTACCGTCACCGCCCCCAGCCTCAGAATCGCGAAGTCGGCGATCAGCCACTCGGGGCGGTTGTGGCCCAAAAGCCCCACTCTGTCGCCGGGCTTCACCCCTTGCGCCTCCAGCCAGGCCGCGAGCCGCAGCACCGCCTCCTGCACATGCACCCAGCGCCACGCCCGCCAGTCGCGCTCGCCGCGGCGATCAAACAGCAGCGGACGATCCAGCCACTCCGGCGGCGCGGACAGCAACAGCTCCACAAGCGAGTTCGCGCGGAGCGCGCGCTGGCGCCCTATGCACTCACCGGCGGGCTTCTGCCAGTCAGTCGGCGAACGCATCCAGCACCTTGAGGTTGGTCGGCGCTTCAAGCCCCAGCGCTTCGATGCGCTGGATCAACTGCTCGCGCGGCACGCTGGCGAAGTGGCGCAAAAGCCCCCCGCGGAACGGCGGAAAGCCGATCCCGAACACGAACGCCGCATCGAGGTGAGAAGGCTCCTTCACGATCCCTTCCTTGAGGCATCCGAGCGCCTCAACGAGCATCGGCAGCAGGCAGCGATCCTGAATCGCGGCGTCCTCCATCGGCGCGGCGTCTTCAAGATCGATGTTGGCGTCGAACTCGCGCGGCTTTTCGCTGAAGCTTGCCCC
>CAZTLD010000216.1:0-2169 GCA_964614395.1 uncultured Zetaproteobacteria bacterium | reverse complement strand
CACGCAGCGACGCACAGGCTTGCAGCAAGAAGCCAGAAGCGCATCATCGCGCGCGTAGCCTAACGAGCCGCAGGGAGGGATGCGATGACGCCGGCGATGATTGCGACGATCGCGCTGATCGCCTATGCGCTGTTCTTCCACTTCTATGCGAAAGGGGTGCTGGGGCGGCGCGTGTTTGCGCTGGATCCGCAGGCTGAAACGCCTGCGCATGCGCTGCGCGACGATGTGGACTATGTGCCGACGAACCGGTATGTGCTTTTGGGCCACCACTACGCCTCCATCGCGGGGCTTGCGCCGATGCTGGGGCCGGCGATCGCGGTGATCTGGGGATGGCTGCCGGCGCTGTTGTGGGTCGTGATCGGCGCGCTTTTGGTCGGCTGCGTGCATGACTTCTCGGCGCTCGTGCTTTCCGTGCGCCACCGCGGCAAGAGCATCGGCACGATCGCGCGCGATGTGATCCATCCGCGCACGCGGGTGCTGTTTTTGCTCGTGATCTTCTTCCTGGTGGCGCTCGCGATGGGCGTGTTCGTGCTCGTCGTCGCCGGGCTTTTCGCTGCGCCCGATCGCGCGCGCATTCCGCCGCATGCGCATCCCGAGGCGGTGTTTCCGACCTGGGCGCTGATGGCGATCGCGATGGTGATCGGCTTTCTCGTCTATCGGCGGCGGATGCCTGCGGGGCCGCTCATCGCCGTCGGGTTCGTGCTGATGCTCCTGACGACATGGTGGGGGCTTGAGCATCCGGTGTTGGGGCTTTCGGCGTCCGCCTGGACTTGGATTTTGCTCGTGTATGCGTTTGCGGCAAGTGTGCTTCCCGTCTGGCTTTTGCTGCAGCCGCGGGATTTCCTGAACTCGCTTCTGCTTTATCTTGCGCTGATCTCGATGCTCGTCGGCTTTTTCCTGCTTTCGCCGGATTGGAAGGCGCCGGCGGTGAACCTGCATCCTGCGGGCGCGCCGCCGATCTGGCCGTTTCTGTTCATCACGATCGCCTGCGGCGCGGTTTCCGGCTTTCACGGGCTGGTCGCCTCCGGCACCACCGCCCGCCAGCTTGATCGCGAAACCGACGCCCCGCTTGTCGGCTACGGCGGCATGATCGGCGAATCGTTGCTCGCGTTGGTGGCGGTGTTGGCGACGACAGCTGGGGCGTTCGGCTCGCGCGAAGAGTGGGAGGCGTTCTATAGCTCTTGGGGCCATGCCGCAGGGCTGCATCAGAAGCTCGGTGTGTTCGTCGAAGGCAACGCGAACTTCCTTTCGCAGCTTGGCATGCCGCATGATTTTGCCGCGGCGTTCATCAGCGTCGTCGTCGTCGGCTTTGCGATGACGAGCGTGGACACCGGCACGCGGCTTTTGCGCTTCAACATCGAGGAGCTCGGCGAAACGCTGGGACTTCGCTGGCTGCAGAATCGGTATGTGGCGACCTTGATCGCGGTGGCGGCGATCGGGTTTTTCGCGTTCTTCAAGGTGGACGGCAAGCCCGCCGGACTCTTCCTGTGGACGCTGTTCGGCACGACGAATCAGATCCTTGCAGGATTGACGCTTTTGGCCGTCACGATTTACCTCTACCGGAACAAGCGCCCGATCCTCTATACGCTTTTGCCGATGATTGTGGTGGTTTCGGCGACGATCGCGGCGATGATCGGCAATGTCGTGAAAGCCGTGGGCGCGGCGCAGTGGACGGTGGCGGCGGTGGGCGGCGTCATTCTGATGCTCGCGCTGTGGGTGCTGGTCGAGGCGGTGTTGGTGGCGGTGCGGCTTCGCGAAGCCTAAATGGATCTGCTGATAACGAAGGTAATCGCGCAGCTGATCCTGCCGCCCGGCGGGATCGTGCTCGTGGGCGTGGTGGGGCTGTGGCTTGCGCGTCGCCGTGCGCGTGCAGGCAAGGCGCTGATCGGCGCGGCGCTGGCGCTGCTGTGGCTGCTGGCGACGGAGCCCGTGCGCGATCTTTTGCTCGCGCCGCTGGAAGACGCCTATCCGCCGTTTTCGCCCGCGAATGAAGACAAGGCCGCGATCGTCGTGTTGGGCGGGGGGCTTGAGGAGCACTCGCCGGCCTTTCAAGGCGCGGATCGCTTGTCTCGTGCGGCGCTCAAGCGCGCCGTGTATGGCGCGTATCTTGCGAGGAGAATCAGAGGGCCGATCGTCGTGTCCGGCGGGCAGGTGATTCAGCAAACCTCG
>CAZTLD010000215.1:0-2180 GCA_964614395.1 uncultured Zetaproteobacteria bacterium | reverse complement strand
CCCTGCCCGTAGTAGGCCGCACCCTTCACGAGGTAGAGCGCAATGATCGCAAGCGGAATCAACGTGATCATACGCGGGTCGCGGGCGCTGAGCGCCTCGTCCACCGCCGGCCGCAAAAGCCACGCAAGCGCTGCGGTGCACGCCGCAAGCACCGCCATGCACACGCCTGCGATCACAAGCCTTCCCGCATAGGGCCTAAGCCACCCAAGCAGCCGCCGATAAAGCGAGGCTGTGCGTTTCACAGATCCACCACCGATCTTAAAGTGCGCGCTTCGGCTGCGGGCTGGCCTGGCACCATGCCCATGCGCACGAGATACCGCCACAGCCCTCGGGCCAAGGCTCTCGCCAGCTTCTTTTGATGCCGGGGGCTTTTCAGCAGTCGCTCGCGACGCGGATTGGAAAGGTAATCAAGCTCCACGAGGACGCTTGGAATCTCCAGCGCCCCCAGCACGACGAAACGCGCACGCTTCGGCTGCCGATACTTGAGCGGACCGACCTGCTCGAGCGCTCTCAGCGTTTCCTTCGCCAAAAACGCCGACGCCTCGATCGTCGCGCGCGATAGCATATCCCCCAAGATCATCCGCAGCGTGGGATCCTCCCATTCGCTTTCCGGCTCGCCGCCCACCGCGTCGGAGGCATTTTCCTTCGCCGCCAACGCCTCGGCCGCGCGATCGGGCGTGGCGCCGCTTTCCGCAAGAAGATAAACGCTTGCGCCCTTCACATGGCGGTCGCGCACGGCATCGGCGTGGATGCTGATGAACACCTGCGCCCCCGCGCGACGCGCAAGCCTAATGCGCTTGCGCAAAGGCACGAAGTAGTCGCCATCGCGGGTGAGGAACGCGGAAAGCCCCGGCGTGCGGTCGATCTCGCGCGCCAAGGCGCGCGCCACGGCCAATGTGATATCCTTTTCCTTGACGCCGTGCGGGCCGATCGCGCCGGGATCTTCGCCGCCGTGCCCAGCATCCACTGCGATCACGATCTTGCCTTTGGCCGCAACCACCGGCTCAGCCTGCGGGCGCATCAAATCGACGACGAGCCGATGAGGCTTGCCGTGCATCGGCTTAAGCAAAAAGCTTCTCGGGCGCACCTTTTCTTTCACATCCAAAACGACCCGCAGGGTGCGCGGCTTGGGCCTTCCCACGCGCACGCGTTCCACCACCGCATCCGGCACCGGAAGCTTGCGCGGATCAGCCTTGAGCACCGCATGCTTCATATCCACGACCACGCGCTCCGGGCTATGCAGCACGAACACGCGATAGTGGATTCTCGCATCGAGGTCGAACACGACACGGGTGTGATCGGGCGCCGTCCACAGACGGATGTCGGTGATCGCAGCGGCCTGCGCCCCCGCAGGGGCGAGCAGCGCCCAACACACAAGCCAGCGCTTCATGCGCGCGCCGCCTCCTGGTTCATCCATACGCCCACGAGCAGCCCCAGAAGGATCATCAACGGCTCCATGATGCGCACGATGATGAAGGTGTTCGCCCCCAGCGCGTGGAACAACAGCCCGATGAAGCCGGCAAGCCCCCCGAGCGCCGCGCCGCGCAACACCGGATCCTCGAGCTCCGCATACATGCGCCGAAAGGCCCAGCCGATCTTGCGCAGCATCCACACGAACAGCACCAGCCCCACCATCCCGGATTCCAGCAACACGCGCGGGTATTGCGCATCCAAGAATCCCCCGCCCGTTACCCCCACACCGAAGAACGGATGCTGAGGATAGGCGCGCGTGAGCACCTTCTGCCACGATTTGAGCCGCTCGGAGGTGGAGGTGTCTATCCGCACGCCGCCGATTTCCATCTGCCCCTCTTCCGGCGCCTGCGTGAATGTATACATCACGCGGTTGACGACGTTCTTCGGCAACACGAAGGGTGCCATCGCCATCCCGGCAAGCAGCATCAACGACACGACGCGCTTGTGCTGCGAAAACGCCCACATCGCCAGCATCATCACGATGAAGGCTAGATACGACGAGCGCGACTCGGTGAACGCAAGCGGCGGCAAAATCGCCATCATCAGCGCCACCAGCGGAAAGCGCGGCCAACCGACCTCGAAGAAGATGCCAAGAACGACCGCGAACATCAGCACCAAGTATCCGCCGAACGTGTTCGGCTCGCCTTCCTCGCCTTCGAATGGGGCTGAGACACGCTGCCCGGTCGGGATCTGCGCAATCCCCACAA
>CAZTLD010000214.1:0-2203 GCA_964614395.1 uncultured Zetaproteobacteria bacterium | reverse complement strand
CCCACCTGATTCGGAATGAGCCGATGCTATCAGATCCGCCCTGCCTGCGCGCGAAGACCATGCTGGCAAACTAGAAAACCCGCAGCTGGCGATGATCCGGCCTTTGCCGAGCTTCTGGTCGCGTGGGGCATCGATGCGATCAGCGTCAATCCGGATGCGGCGCTCGATGTGATCGAGGTGGTGCGCCGCGCCGAGGCGAAGCGCTAAAGAGGGATCGTGCGCGTATCCACCCAGCCGGCAAACGGCACATAGCGCCGGATGCGCCGAAGCACTCGCATCCCCCATCGCCGGTAGGTGGTGAGCTTGCCGCCGTACAGCGCAAGATACGGCGCAGGCTCCGCGCGTTCCACGATCCAGGTGCTGCGCGGCGCGCGAAACGCCGATCCTTTCGTATGGGGCAGCACGCGGATGCCGCAGCAGGTGCCGAGAATGTCCCGTTCGGTGCAGGCAAGCTCCGGAAAGTAGTGGTTGAATGTGGCCAGCATCGCCTCGATCTCGGAGGGCGTAGGCGCGCGCCGGTCGGGATCGCCGGAAAATTCAACTTCCGTCGTGCCCACCAGCGTCCGGCCTCGCCACGGGCGCACGAACATGACCCGCCCGTCGAGCGATTCCAGATACACGAACGCCTCCATTGGCCGTTCGAGCCACAGATGGCTTCCCTGCACGAGACGCACCGGCGGCGAAGGCGGAGCGGGCGCGATGCGCCACGCGACTTCGGGTATCCAAGCGCCAGCGGCATTGACGAGCACGCGTGCCTCCGCGCAGCTGCCGTCGCCGAGCGCGATCTTCCAGCGCCCTTTGTGCGCCTCGGCGCGTTCCAAGGCGCAATGCGTGCGGATCTCACAGCCGAAGCGGCGCGCGCTTTCCGCCACCGCGCTCACGAGGCGCGCGTCGTCGGTGCTCGCATCGGTATAGGCCCATACCCACCGAAGCCCCTCCCGCCGAAGCGCCGGCACCGGAGACCTTTCCGGCGCGAAGCCCCGCATCGGCGAGCGCCCCGCCGAAAGCAGCCAATACAGGGCAAGCCCTGCCCCCACCCAGGCCCGGCTGCGGCGACTGCTCGCGTAGACGGGGATGTGCACCCAGACGCGCTCGACAAGCCCCGGTGCGATGCGCAGCAGAATCTCGCGCTCGGCAAGCGCCTCATAAACGAGCTTCAAGCGCCCCTGCTCAAGGTAGCGCAGCCCCCCGTGGATGAGCTTTGTGGACTGGCTGCTCGTGCCGGAGGCAAGCTCCTCCTTTTCTACGAGAAGCACAGAAAGGCCGTTGGCGGCCGCCGCCTGAGCCACCCCGCAGCCGTAAATGCCGCCGCCGATCACGCACAGGTCAAACAAGACCCGTCTCCCGCCGCATGCGGCCGTAAAAGTCCGTTTCGATCAGATCGATACCCTGAGCGGCCAATGCCCGCGCCCGTTCCGACTCGTTGATCGTATACACCGCCACCTCCACACCCTGCTTTTGAAAGCGGCCGGCTTCTTTGCGCATCCGCCACGGCAAAAACACATAGCGCACTGGCGCTTTCGGGGGCACCTTGCCGGATGCGACCCACCCGAGCGGCGCAAGCGTCCGGCGGGCGAGAGCATCGAGAATCTCGCCGGACTTGCTGATCCAGACGATCTTGCGCTGCGCACCAGACCCTACCACCTGCAGGACGCGTGCCGCGACTTCCTCCGCGCTTCGCTGTCGCAGCACCGTGGGCTTGATCTCGACGAACGCCGTCATTCCTTCGTTCACGGCAAGCCAGTGGGCAAACCCGGAAAGGCGAAGCAGCGCAAAGTGGGGCTTGCAGGCGCGCACGAGACCCTCGTAGTCCAGTCGGATCGCGCACAGATCCGGCCGCCCACACAGGCGGCGCAGCCTGTTGTCGTGCAGCAGCACCGGCTCGAAGTCGCGCGTGAACTGCACATCGCACTCGACGAACGCCGCCCCTTGAGCCCAGGCGCGATGAAACGCGTCCAGAGTATTTTCCGGAGCTCGTTCCTGATCTCCACGATGCGCAACCAGAAGCGTCATTGCTTCAGAATGGATGGATCGTAGGCGGCCAGGAGCGGTCCCGGAAGATAGGGCATCTCATTCGACATTACGGCCCTCCGCCCCTTTTCTCACTTGACGCGCTAATCCCCGGCGCTTCGTTTCAGCGCCTCGAAGACCTCCTCGGCATGGAAGGACGAGCGCACCAGGGGGCCGGAGGCGACCATGCCGA
>CAZTLD010000213.1:0-2210 GCA_964614395.1 uncultured Zetaproteobacteria bacterium | reverse complement strand
ATGGAACGGAAGCGAGTTCAGTTGGCCGCCGCCGGAGCGGCTGGCCGCGTTGGAGGCGCGGCTCAAGCGCGACATTTACTACTTCACCTACCGCACCGGCCCCTTGCCTGCGCGCTATCCCCCGCTGGAGGCGCTGGAAGAACAGCTTGAGCGCTTCATCGCCGCTTTCCAGCGGGTGGACATCGTCGCGCACAGCATGGGCGGGCTTCTGGTGCGCCAGTATCTCGCCCACCATCCGAAGGGGCGGGTGCGCCGGGTGGTGATGCTCTCAAGCCCCCACTTCGGCGCCAACGCCGCTGCGCTGCTCGCCGAAGTGGCCAGCTCCATCACCGCCGAGGGCCACGCGCAGGCGCAGGAAATCATGCCCGGCTCGGCGTTTCTCTGGGCGCTGAACGAGGCCGAGGGCGCAGAGCTGGCAGGTGTGGAAGCGCTCAACGCCTACGCCGAAGACCACGACCTCGTCGTGGACCCTTCGGCGGCGTGGCTGCCTTGGGCGCCCAATGTCGCGGTAAGCGGCGATCACCACACCCTCGCACAGAACTTCGACCGCTTCCCGTTCATCCTGCGTTTTTTGGAAACGGGAGAGCCGCCTGCGCGGCTTGCGCCAATGCCGAAAAAGAAAACCGTGTGGCTGCGCATGCAGCGCGCAGACGGCACCTTCGCGCGCTTTAGCGAAGCCTCGGTCAAGCGCTTCAACGCGCAGGGGCTACCCACGAAGCAGGGGATCACGCTGTGTTGCATAAACCGCACCGCCTTGTTTGATCCGGGCGGCACGACCATCGTCATCGAAAACGCCGCACCCGGCGAGCGCCTGCTTCTGATCGATCGGGCAAAGAGCCCGCCGCGCAAGGTGTTCGTGACGCTTCCGTCAGAGCTTCCTTATCCCGTCGTGATGCTCGTCGCCAACGAGCAGGGGAAGATCGTCTTCCGCCCTCAGGGGCGTTTCTGGCGGCCGGCGGAAAGCCCGCTAGCGGCGCAGCAACCAGAAAAGCAGCGTGAGCAGAACGCTGATGAGGATTGAGGTCGTAATCGGGAAGTAAAAGCGAAAGTTTTCGCGTTCGATCACGATGTCGCCCGGCAGGTGAAACAAGGGAAGCCGCGCAAGCCACGGCCAGAGCACCCCAAGAAGCACCAACGCCACACCCAGCGCAATCAGCAGCTTCTGCATCACGACTCCTGCTTGAGATACACGGTGCGCGTGGGGAACGCGAACTCCAGCCCCAGCCTTTCCAGCAGACGCATGATTTCGAGGTTGATCTCCTCGCGCACCTTGAGATGCTCAGCCCAGTCCGTGCTTTTTGTGTAGTAAACTATAAGGATGGACAGCGAAGAGTCAGCAAAGGCTTCAAACCGCACCACCCACGAGTCTTGATCCACGCCCTCGTGCGCACGGAGGATCCGCTCAATGCCGGCGATCGCTTGCTGAATCTGCTCAGGTGTTGTGTCGTAGGTGAGCCCCACACGCATATCCACACGCCGGATGGGCCGCATCGAAACATTATCGATCACCATGTTCGCAAGCTGCGCGTTCGGGATGTTGACTAAGGTCTTTTCAAAGGTGCGGATGCGCGTGGAGCGCAATCCGATCTCCTCCACGGTCCCCTGAAACTCGCTGGTGCGGATCGTATCGCCCACTTTGAACGGCCGATCAAGCAAGATCATGATGGAACCAAAGACATTGGCGATCGTGTCCTTGGCCGCCATCGCCACCGCAAGCCCGCCGATCCCGAGCGAGGCGACAAGGCCCGAAATCGAGTAGCCCATGTTCTGCGCGATCACGAGCACGGCGGTGATGACGAGAAACACCTTGAGCGTCTTGGCGATGAACGGGATCAGTTGATCGTCGAGCTTGGACTCAGTGCGCGCCGCGCGCGCAGCGAAGTACGCAGCCAGCCCGTCGATCAGCCGCCAGCCGAACCAGCTGGCAACGAGAAGCGAAAGCACCTTCGCCGCCTGATCGACGAAACCCACGAGCGGAAAGCTCGCCTTGGGCGGCGCAAGCAGGTGCACGGCCAGCATCACGCCCACGATCACAACAAGCCATCCGGCAGGCTTTTCCGCCGCCTCCAGCATCACATCGTCGAGCTTTGTCTCGGTGCGCGCGGCCAGCCGCTGGGCAAGCGCGTGCAGCACCGAGGTCAGCGCCCGCTGCGCGACGAAGGTGGCGAACACGACCAGCATCGCGAGCAGCCAGCGGGCAAGCGGAATCT
>CAZTLD010000212.1:0-2216 GCA_964614395.1 uncultured Zetaproteobacteria bacterium | reverse complement strand
AGGTACAAGATCCCCGGAATGATCGGAATCCGCCGATAGAACCGCAGATAGGCCACTTCCGCCCTCCTCAGAGCAAGCGCATCATGCCCTTGAGCACGAGATCGGTCATGCTCACGATTCCCACGACCTCGCCGGAGCGGTCCACGACCGGCGCGCGCGACAGGCCCAGCCGCCCAAAGAGGCTGGCCGCATGGCGAATGTCCATCTCCGGGTGCACGACCACGGCAGGCTTGGTCATGATCTCATAGACGCTCACCCGATCCGGCGAGCGGCGCTTGGCGAGCACCTCGCGCGCGATGTCGCTGATCACGACGATCCCGTATTCGTCGTTCTCGTGGAACTTGTCCACGATCAGCGTCTTCGTCTCCACATGCTTCATCGTGTTCAGCGCCTCGCGCACCGTGATCGTGCCGGGCACGAGATCGTAGTGCGTCTTCATCACCTCGCGCACGCGGATGATCGGATGCTTTTCGCTCATAGCTCCTCCTCCACCTGCGGCAGAATCTTTTGCACATGGCGGGCCACGCCCACGGCGTCCTCCACGTCCAGTTGAAACGCGACGCCGGTGCCGTCTTCCATGTTCGCGGCCTTGCCGATCGCCTCGAGCACCGCCCGCGCGCGGTGTTCCTCCACCAGCATCAAGATCACGACGCGCATCGTGCGCAACGAAAGCCCGAAGAACGTCCTTTCCGGCGAAAGCCCTTGCCCGCGCGCCTCCGGAATGAAGGTCACGCCCGTGGCGCCAGCCTCGCGCCCGGCCTCGATCGCCCGCTCGGCCATGGATTCGTCCACGATGGCCACGATCAACTTGAAGTGCATCTCATCCTCCTTTTTTCGCCGCTGCGGAAGCGAGGATACCATAGAGCAACACGGTGAGGATCGGAAAGACGCTCGCAAACGCAATCAACCCAAAGCCGTCGGCGAGCGCGCTTCGCCCGGGGATTGCGCTCGCCAACCCAATGCCGAGCGCCGCCACAAGCGGCACCGTCACGGTGGAGGTGGTCACACCCCCCGAGTCGTAGGCGATCGGGATGATCTCTTTCGGCGCACGCAGCGTCAGCAGCAGCGCGAGCACATACGCGCCGACGATGTAGGCCACGATCGAATGCCCTGCCACGATCCGATAGCAGCCCAGCGCCACGCCAATGCCCACACCCAGCGCCACCGCCACGCGCAGCGGCCACGGCGCGATCGCGCCGGCGCTCACCTCTTCCGCCTTCATCGCCACCGCAAGCAGCGCAGGCTCGGCGATCGTCGTCGAAAAGCCGATCAGAAAGCCGAACGCATACGCCCAACCAAAGTGGCGATCTAGGCTGGCCTGCTCCACGAGCATCTGCGCGATGCGCTCGCCCAGCGGAAAGATCCCCACTTCCAGCCCCTCAATGAAAAACGCCATCCCGACGACGATGTAGGCGATCCCACGCAACACCCGGCTCAGATGCGGAATCGGCCGGCGAAACACGAATACCTGAAACGCCGCCAGCAGCGCCACGATCGGCGCCACATCCCTGAGCACGCCCACAAGTTCCTGAACGAGCGCGGCTACCATCGCACGAACCCATAGGCGAGCACGAAGATCATCGGGGTGAGTGAGGCAAGCGCGATGATCCCGAAGCCGTCGAGCACCGGATTGCGCCCCTCGATCGAGCGCGCGAGTCCCACGCCGAGCGCCGCAACAAGCGGCACCGTGATCGTGGATGTCGTGACGCCCCCTGCGTCGTAGGCGATGCCGATGATCGCTTTCGGCGCCAGCGGCGTGATCAGCTCCACGAGCGCATAGCCGCCCACGATCAACCAAGGCAACGGCCAACCGAACACGATGCGCGCGCACCCCAACGCCACCGCCGCGCCCACAGACAGAGCCACGACGACGCGGATCTCCCACGCGATCTGCGCCTTCATCGCCTCAGACGCCCACTCCGGTCGCGTGGCTGCGGCAAGCTCCGCCGCCTTGCGCGCAATCGCGATCAACGCAGGTTCGGCGATCGTCGTCGCAAACCCGAGCAAGAACGCGAACAGCATCAGCACCGAAAAGCTTGCCTGCGCGGCAAGCATCAGCCCCACCCGCTCGCCGAGCGGAAAAAGCCCCACTTCAAGCCCACGCACGAACAGCGCGAGCCCCACGAGCACCCACACGATCCCGCGCGCCAGCGGCGCAAGTTCACTCAGAGGGCGCTCAAAGACGAACAAATAGAAGCACGCGATCACGAGCAGGA
>CAZTLD010000211.1:0-2235 GCA_964614395.1 uncultured Zetaproteobacteria bacterium | reverse complement strand
CGCTTGCGATCATTGCGCTCTACCTCGTGAAGGGTGCGGCCTACTACGGGCAGGGTTATCTGATGGGCTGGGTGGGGCAAAGGGTCGTGCTGGATCTGCGCTGCGCGCTTTATGAAAAGCTGCTTGCGCAGTCGCTGGATTTTTTCGTGCGCCGCAAGACCGGCGAACTCATCGCGCGCATCGCCTACGACGCGGCCTTGGTGCAATCGGCGGTTTCGACGGCTGTCACTTCGCTGGTGCGCGATCTCTTGACCGCGGCGTTTTTGCTCGTGGTCGTGTTCCTGCAGGACTGGCTTCTCGCGTTGATCGCGTTTGTGGTGCTGCCGCTTGTCGCTTGGCCGCTCGTGCGCTTCGGGCGCAAGATGCGCCGAGCCACGGTGGACGCGCAGGCGGCGATGGGAGGGCTTTCGGCGCTGGTCGAAGAGACGATCGCCGGCATCCGCATCGTCAAGGGCTTCGGGATGGAGCAGCGAGAGGCGGCGCGTTTCCGGGAGCTGGCGCAGCGCTTTCTCGGTTCGGCGCTGCGTTCGGTGCGGGTGCACGCGCTGTCGCTTCCGGTGATGGAGTTTTTGGCCGGCATCGGCATCGCCGGCGTGCTCTGGTACGGGGGAACCCGAGTAGCCGAGGGCGCCACGACGCCAGGGGCGCTCATGTCGTTTCTTGCTGCGGCGCTGATGATGTACGAGCCGGTCAAACGCCTTTCGCGCGCGAACAACGAAATCCAGCAGGGAGTGGCGGCGGCGGAGCGCATCTTTGCGGTGCTGGATGCGCCGGTTTCCGTGCAGGATGCGCCGGATGCGGTGCCCCTTCTTGGCTTTCGGGAGGCGATCGAGCTTGAGAATGTGCGCGTGCGCTATCCGCATGCGCGGCGGGATGCGCTCTGTGGGGTCAGCTTGCGTATCAGAAAGGGGGAGGTTGTGGCGTTGGTCGGACGCTCCGGCGCGGGCAAATCCACGCTCGTCAACCTCATCCCGCGTTTCCTTGATCCCACCGAGGGCGTGGTGCGGATTGATGGCCTCGATGTGCGAAGGCTTACGCAAGCCTCGTTGCGTCGGCAGATCGCGCTGGTGACGCAGGAGGTGGTGCTGTTTCACGACACGGTGCGCGCGAACATCGCCTACGGAAAGCCCGATGCGACGATGGACGAGATCGTCGCGGCGGCCAAGGCCGCGCACGCGCATGCGTTCATCATGCAACTTCCGCACGGCTACGATACGGTGCTCGGCGAGCGCGGCGTGATCCTGTCCGGCGGGCAGCGCCAGCGGATCGCGATCGCGCGCGCGCTGCTCAAAAACGCCCCGATCTTGATCCTTGATGAGGCCACAAGCGCCCTGGATGCCGAATCGGAACGGCTGGTACAGGAGGCGATTGAGCGGCTGCTTTGCGACCGCACCGCGATCGTGATCGCCCATCGCCTGTCCACGATCCGGCATGCGGATCGCATCGTCGTGCTCGACGAGGGCAGGATCGTCGAAGAAGGCACGCACGAGGCCTTGCTCGCCCAAGGGGGGCTTTATGCGCGGCTTGTGCGCATGCAGCAGGAAAAGGAGGCCGCGTGAAGGCGGGAGTGCGGGCGCTCTTCGTCGGCTTTCGGCTTTTGTTCACCGAGCCATCCATTCGCCGGCTTCTGTGGGGATATCTTGCTGCCATCGTGGTGTTGATGCTGCTGGCCGGCTGGGGCGGGTATCTGCTCGTGATGCACGGGCTTGCGGGCGTCGGAGAAGGCGAAGGTTTCTGGGCGGCGGTGCTGGCGTTCGGCGAAACGCTTTTGGCGTGGGCGGCGGGGATCGCGGCGGCCGTGGCTGGCTACTTCGTGTTCGCGCCGCTCATTGCCGGCCCATGGTTGGAGGGGGTGGCGCGGGCGGCGGTGCGCGCGGTGGGACGCACGCCAGTTGAGGACACGAGACCCTGGTGGCGGCAAATGCGCGATGCATGGCGCGCTTGGGCTTGGGCGCTGCGGGGAAGTCTTCGCTGGTGGCTTGTGGGGTTCGTGGTGGTGTGGCTTCCGGGGATAGGCTCGGCGTTGGCGGGAATGCTCTGGGGATGGGCTGGCATCCGGCAGATGCCGCTTGCGCTGGCCGAAGGCGCGTTCGCCGCTCTAGGCATAGATTGGGACGCGCAAAGAAAGGCCATGGAGACGGAGCGAGGGTTTTTCTTGGGACTGGCGTTAGCCTCGGCTGCAGTATCGGCGGTCCCGATTGTCAATGCGTTGGTGCCCGCGGCGGCTGCAGCCGG
>CAZTLD010000210.1:0-2261 GCA_964614395.1 uncultured Zetaproteobacteria bacterium | reverse complement strand
GCGAGGCGTTCGGCGCAAGGATCCCGCGCGAGATCACGCCCGAGTTCGTGCGCGACGAGGTGGCGCGCGGGCGCGCGATCATCCCGGCGAACGTCAATCATCCGGAGCTGGAGCCGATGATCATCGGCCGCAACTTCCTCGTGAAGGTGAACGCGAACATCGGCAACTCGGCGCTCGCCTCGTCCATCGCCGAGGAAGTGGAGAAGATGGTGTGGGCGATCCGCTGGGGCGCGGACACGGTGATGGATCTTTCCACCGGCAAGCACATCCACGAAACGCGCGAGTGGATCATCCGCAACAGCCCCGTGCCGATCGGCACGGTGCCGATCTATCAGGCGTTGGAGAAGGTGGGCGGCCGGCCCGAGGAGCTTTCGTGGGAGATCGTGCGCGACACGTTGATCGAGCAGGCCGAGCAGGGCGTGGACTACTTCACGATCCATGCGGGCGTGCGGCTGCACTTCATCCCGCTGACCGCGCGCCGCGTGGCCGGGATCGTTTCGCGGGGCGGCTCGATCATGGCGAAGTGGTGCCTCGCGCACCACGAGGAGAACTTCCTCTACACGCACTTCGACGAGATCTGCGAGATCGCGGCGGCCTATGACGTGGCGCTCTCGTTGGGCGACGGGCTGCGCCCGGGCGCGATTGCGGACGCCAACGACGAGGCGCAGATGGCGGAGCTGAAAACGCTGGGCGAGCTTGCGCGGCGCGCGTGGGCACACGATGTGCAGGTGATGATCGAAGGGCCGGGGCATGTGCCGATGCAGCTCATCCGCGAGAACATGGAAAAGGAGCTTGAGCTTTGCGCGGAGGCGCCGTTTTACACGCTGGGGCCGCTCGTCACCGACATCGCGCCCGGCTACGACCACATCGCCAGCGCCATCGGCGCGGCGCTGATCGCCTGGCAGGGCACCGCGATGCTGTGCTACGTGACGCCGAAGGAGCATCTGGGGCTTCCGAACCGCGAGGATGTGAAGCAAGGCGTGATCGCGTATCGGATCGCGGCGCATGCGGCGGATCTCGCCAAGGGGCATCCCGGCGCGCAGATCCGCGACAACGCGCTTTCGCGCGCGCGGTTTGAGTTCCGCTGGGAGGATCAGTTCAATTTGGCGCTCGATCCGGACACCGCGCGCGCCTACCACGACGAGACGCTCCCGAAGGAGAGCGCGAAGACCGCGCACTTCTGCTCGATGTGCGGGCCGAAGTTCTGCTCGATGAAGATCACGCAGGAGATCCGCGCCGCCCATCCCGAGGCGGTGGAGGAGGGGCTGAAGATGCAGGCCGAGCGCTTCCGGCGCATGGGCGGCGAGCTCTACACCGAGGAGGGCGGCGATGAAGGTGCGTGAGGCGATGGATACCGCGATCTCAAGCTGCTCTCCGGATACCTCGGTGGAGGAGCTGGCGCGCCGCTTCGCCGAAGAGGGCGTGGACTACGCGCTCGTGCTGGACGAAGAGGGAAGGCTTCTTGGCATCGTCACCGAAAGCGATCTCGTGGATCGCGAGCGCAAGCTGCATCTGCCCACTGCGATCGCGGTGTTCGACATGGTGATCCCGCTGGGCGAGAAGCGCTTTGAGGAGGAGCTTGCGCGCCTGCGCGCCCGCACCGCGGCCGACTTGATGACGCGCGAGGTCGTCACGATCATGGCTGATGCCGAGATCGAAGAGGCGGCCGAGCTCATGGCCGAGCGGGGCTTGCATCATCTTCCGGTCGTGGAAGGGGAGACGGTCGTCGGGGTGCTTACGCCGCACGCGCTGGTGAAGGCGCTGGCGCGGCGGCGATGATCGCGCGCACGCAGGAAGAAACGGAAGCGATCGCCGCCCGGCTTGCCATGACACTCAGCCCGGGCGACGTCGTCGCGCTTTCCGGGCCGCTTGGCGCGGGCAAGAGCGTGTTCGCGCGCGCGGCGCTGCGCGCGTTGGGGGTGAAGGATCCCGCGCTTCCCAGCCCCACGTTCGCGATCGTGCACAGCTACCAGGGGCGCAACGCTCAACCGATCGCGCACATGGACTGGTATCGCATCGAGGCGCCCGAGGAGCTGGCCGCGATCGGCGTGGAGGAGATGCTGCGCGCGCCGTGGATTGCGCTCGTGGAATGGCCGGAGCGCGCGCCGGAGTTCATCCCGGAAGGCGCGGTGTGGGTGACGATCGCGTTCGCTGAGGGATCGGCCGAGGCGCGCGCGATTGCGATCCGCCGCGGGCGCTAGCAGCAGCCCCGCCCGCGCTGCACCGGCGGGCAGGGCACATCGCCATAGGAGCAGAACACG
>CAZTLD010000209.1:0-2284 GCA_964614395.1 uncultured Zetaproteobacteria bacterium | reverse complement strand
TCAAGCGCATCGAGGTGGAGCTGCACAAGGCGCTCAATCGCCACACGCTTTTGATCATCACCGCGATCGGCGTGTTCGCCGCGGCGATCCGCTGGATCGGGGGCGGCTAGGCGCGTTTGACGCCGCCCGAAGGCCTTTGCAGCATCGCTCTTTCCGACGGCAATCGGGGGAATCCCGAGCCGAATCGGGAGGTAGGATGCCGAGGATCACGCCGGCCGTGCTTCGCCGGATGAAGGCCGAGCGAAAGAAAGCCGTATGGCTTGCCCTTTATGACGCGCCAAGCGCCCGCATCGCCGAGCAGGCCGGCGTGGATGTGTTTCTCGTGGGCGATTCCGCCGCAACCACCGTCTTCGGGCACGAAGACACGATCCCGATCACATTGGAGACGATGCTGGCGCTTTGCCGGGCGGTGGCGCGCGCGCGCAAGGACGCGATGGTGGTGTTGGATCTGCCGTTCGGCAGCTATCAGGCCTCGCCGGAGGCGGCGTTTGCCGCGAGCGTGCGCGCGCTCAAGGAAGGCGGTGCGGATGCGGTGAAGATGGAGGGCGGCGCGTGGCTTGCGCCGACCGTGGCGTTTCTGGCTGAGCGCGGCGTGGCCGTCGTGGGGCATGTGGGGCTTTTGCCGCAGGCGCAGCGGATGACCGGAAGCCTCAAGCGCCGCGGCGAGGATCCGAAGGAGCGCCAAGCGCTGCTCGACGATGCGAAGGCGCTCGCCGAGGCGGGCGCGGTGGCGTTGGTGTTGGAGCATGTGCCGGCGGCGCTTGCGCGCGAGATCACCGAAAGCGTGCCGATCCCCACCGTGGGCATCGGCGCAGGGCCCCACTGCGATGCGCAGGTGCTCGTCTGGCACGATCTTTTGGGTTTGAGCGCAAAAAGACCCCCGTTTGCGCCCGCCTATGCGGAGCTGGGGCAGGCGGCGAGAAAGGCGATCGCCCGCTGGGCCGAGGATGTGCGAAGCGGGCGTTTTCCGGAAGGCGAGGCATGAGGATCGCGCGCTCGGCCTCCGCGTTGCGCGCGGCGCGCGCCGCGATGCCGGGGCGGGTGGCGTTCGTGCCGACGATGGGCTGCCTGCACGAGGGCCACATGGCGCTGGTGCGGCGCGCGAAGGCGCTGGCCGATCATGTGGTCGTGAGCATCTATGTCAATCCGCTGCAGTTCGGCCCGCAGGAGGACTATCAGGCCTACCCGCGCACGCCCGAGGAGGATGCGGCCAAGCTCCGCGCCGAGGGCGTGGATCTGTTGTTCATGCCGGAAACGCTGTATCCGGAAGGGGAGCCGGAGGTGCGCGTGCGCGCGGGCAAGATGAGCAAGGTGCTGTGCGGCGCGTATCGGCCGGGGCACTTCGATGGGGTGCTCACGGTCGTGGCGATCCTGTTTCACCTCGTGCGCCCGGACTTGGCCGTGTTCGGCGAGAAGGACTGGCAGCAGCTCGTGCTCATCCGGCGCATGGTGCGCGATCTCGCTTGGGGGATCGAAGTCATAGGCGTGCCCACGGTGCGCGAGCCGGATGGGCTCGCGATGAGCAGCCGCAACCGGTACTTGGCGCCCGCCGAGCGCAAGCAGGCGCAAGGGCTGTTCGCCGCGCTTTCTGCGATGCGCGAGGCCGCCCGGCAGGGCGAAACCCGCGTGGATCGGCTCGTGGCGCGGGGGCAAGCCGAGCTTCAAGCGCACGGGATCGCGCCGCAGTATCTGGAGATCCGCGACGAAGAAACGCTGGAATCGTTGGAGACGCTCACGCCGCGCGCGCGCGCGTTCGTCGCCGCGTTCGTCGGCAAGGCTCGCCTGATCGACAACATGCCGATGCGATAGGAGGACGCCGATGTGGGTGACGATGCTCAAGGGCAAGATTCACCGCGCGACGGTCACCGCCGTGCAGCCGGACTACGAAGGCTCGTGCGCCGTGGATGCGGCGCTTTTGGAGGCGGCGGGGATCCTGCCGTTTGAGATGCTGCATGTGTATGACGTCACGAACGGCGCGCGATTCACGACCTATGCGATCGAAGCGCCGAGAAACTCGGGGATCGTCGCGATGAACGGGGCGGCGGCGCACCAGACGCGGCCGGGCGACTGCGTGATCCTGTGCGCCTATGCGCAGCTTGAGGCGAAAGAAGCGCGCGCCCACAGGCCAAGGCTCGTGTATGTGGATGCGCGCAACCGCATCGTGCGCACGAGCCTTGGGAAGCTCGCCGCGTGATCTTCGTACACGTTCGGCATCTCGTGGCGCCCGCCGACGCCACAGAAGACGCCTGGCGCCGTGCGATTGCGCGCGCGCTGGGGGTGGAGG
>CAZTLD010000208.1:0-2285 GCA_964614395.1 uncultured Zetaproteobacteria bacterium | reverse complement strand
GTGGCGAGATGATCCGCACCGTGAGCTTCGACGCGGTAAGCTTCGCCGATCCCCCGCACAAGTTCGAGGCGGGCACGCCCAATGTCTCGGGTGCGGTGGGGTTTGCCGCCGCGCTGGATTGGATGGCGAGTCTCGATCGGGAGGCGGTGCGCGCGCACGAAGAAAAGCTCGTGCACTACGCGATGGAAAAGCTTCATGCCATCCCGCGCGTGCGCTTGTTCGGCACCGCCCAGCCGAAGGCGGCCGTCGTCTCGTTTGCGGTGGACGGGGTGCACGCGCACGACATCGGCACGATCGCCGATCGGCACGGCGTTGCGATCCGCGCAGGCCACCATTGTGCGATGCCGCTGATGCACAGGCTCAACGTGGCGGCCACCGCGCGCGCTTCGTTCGCCTGCTACAACACGACCGACGAGGTGGATGCGCTCGCGGATGCGGTGCGCGACGCGATCCGCTTGCTGGGGTAGAAGATGGATCTGGATGCGCTTTATCAGCAGCTCATCATCGATCACCACAAAAACCCGCGCAACTGGGGAAAGATTCAGCCTGCCGACCGCGAAGCGGTGGGGCACAATCCGCTGTGCGGCGACAAGCTCGTGCTGACGCTGAAGCTTTCCGAGGACGGCACGCGCATCACAGACGCCCGCTTCGAGGGCGAGGGCTGCGCGATCTCCACCGCTTCCGCTTCGATGATGACCGAGGCGATCCGCGGCAAGACCATCGAGGAAGCGAAGGCGATGTTCGAGGCCTTTCACGCGATGGCCACAGGCGAGGCGCCGCCCGATGCCGAAAGGCTCGGGAAGCTTGCGGCGCTTGCCGGCGTGCGCGCGTTTCCGGCGCGCGTGAAGTGTGCGACGCTTGCCTGGCACACGCTGATGCAGGCGCTCGCCGGCGGCGGCGTGGCGACGACGGAGTAGCCGCATGCGCACGCTCACGGTGCAGCGCGATGTGGACGCGGTGCTGATCCCGAGCGGCATGCCGATCGTGATTCCGGCGGGCACCGTCGTCCGCATTGCGCAGACGCAAGGAGGCTTCGTCACGGTCGAGGTGGGCGGGAATCTCGCCCGCATCGAAGGCAAGGACGCCGATGCGCTCGGCCTTTCCCCCGAGGAGCTCGCGCCGGAAGCGGAAAAGGCCAACGCCCCGCCGCCCGAAAACGAACAGGAACTCGCCGAGCGCGTCTGGGCCGCGCTCAAGACCTGCTACGATCCGGAGATCCCGGTGGACATCGTCAATCTCGGCCTCGTCTACGAGATGCGCACCGAGCGCATCCATGAGGGCGAAAACAAGTGGCGCGTGCGCGTCGTGATGACGCTCACCGCCCCGGGATGTCCGGTCGCGCCGATGATCGTCGAAGACGTGCGCAGCAAGCTGCTCGCGATTCCGGGCGTTGAGGAAGCCGAAGTAGAGCTTACGTTCGATCCGCCGTGGGATCGCTCGCGCATGTCGGACGAGGCGCGCCTGAAGCTGGGGCTTTTCTAGTCGCCGACGAGCAGCGCGAGCTCCTCCACCGCCCACACCAGCGTCATTCTCCGCTCGTCGTCCGGAGCATCGCGCGCCTCGCGCAACCGTGCGCGCACTGGCTCAACCCATTCGCGCCATCGCTCGCCCTTCCCCGCCTCGGCGGCGAGATCCACGATCGCGCGGCGCTTGATCGCCGACACCCGATCGAGCAGCGCGCGGCGCAGCGGCAAGAGCTTGTCTTCGCCCCACAGCGCGCTTCGCAGCTCCATTTCGATCGCGGCGATCGGCAGCGCCTCCAGCGCCCGCGCAAGCCCCGCCATCGCGCGGGCGAAGCGCATCCGGTGCGTGGCGGCCACGGCCAGCGCCGCCGCCGCCTCGGCCTTGCGCTTGAGCCCGACAAGCGCCTCGGCTACTTCTGCCGGCATCCCCATGCGCACCCACGCCTGCAGCCACGCGAGCCGCTCCGCGTCGTCTCCCGCCCCTTCGGCGATCAACGCTTCTAGCTCTGCCTTGCGCCGGCGCAGCCAAACGCGGCCGAGCCTTGCCGGATCGCCAAGCCTCAGCCCCTCCTCGGTGAACGCGAGCACCATCTCCGCCGCCTCGCTTGCCATCTCCGCGCCCAGCTCCACGGTGGGCGCCGCTTCCCACAGGCGGCGGATCAACGCCGAGGCGTCCAACAGCGCATCGGCCACGAGCAGCGCCTCCGCGAGCACGGCGGGCGGCTTTCCTGTCATGTCCTCAAGCTGCGAGATCGCCGCGATGCCGAAGTGATTGAGCAGATGGTTCGTCGCCTCGGTGACGACGATCGCATCCGCAAGCGG
>CAZTLD010000207.1:0-2289 GCA_964614395.1 uncultured Zetaproteobacteria bacterium | reverse complement strand
GCGCGCAAGATCGCGTGGATGCAGGTCTATGCGGGCGAAAAGGCTTGGAATCTCTACGGGCGCACGGATGATGCCTGGCTTCCGGAAGAAACGGTGCGGGCGTTTTCCGAGTTTCTCGTCGGGATCAAGGGGCCGCTCACCACGCCTGTGGGCGGCGGCATCCGCTCGCTGAATGTCGCGCTGCGCCAGATCTTGGATCTTTATGTGTGCTTGCGGCCGGTGCGCTACTTCCGCGGCGCGCCAAGCCCCGTCAAGCACCCGGAGCGCGTGGACATGGTGATCTTCCGCGAGAACTCCGAAGACATTTACGCGGGCATCGAATGGCCGGCAGGCAGCAACGAGGCGAAGAGGCTCATCGGTTTCCTCAAAGACGAGCTCGGGGTGGACAAGATCCCCTACCCCGAAGAGACCGGCATCGGGATCAAGCCGATCTCGCGCCCGCGCACGGAAAGGCTCGTGCGCGCGGCGATCCGCTACGCGATCGCGCACGGAAGGCGCAGCGTCACCTTCGTGCACAAGGGCAACATCATGAAGTTCACCGAGGGCGCGTTCCGCAACTGGGGCTATGAGCTCGCCAAGCGCGAGTTCGGCGCCGAGGAGCTCGACGGCGGCCCTTGGCTTGTGATTCCGGAGGGTCGCGAAGGCGCAGGCCTCGTGATCAAGGACGCGATCGCCGACATCACGTTGCAGCAGGTGCTCACGCGGCCCGAGGACTTCGATGTGATCGCGACGATGAACCTGAACGGCGACTACCTTTCCGACGCGCTCGCCGCGCAGGTGGGCGGCATTGGCATCGCGCCGGGCGCGAACATCAACTACGAAACGGGGCACGCGATCTTCGAGGCCACGCACGGCACCGCGCCGAAATACGCGGGCAAGAACATGGCCAACCCCTCTTCGCTGATCCTCTCCGGCGAGATGATGCTGCGCTATCTCGGCTGGAACGAGGCGGCCGACCTGATCATTCGCGGGATTGAGGGCGCGATTCAGGCCAAGACCGTGACCTACGACTTCCACCGGCTCATGGACGGCGCAACGAAGCTCTCCACCAGCGAGTTCGCCGATGCGGTGATCCACTGGATGGACCAGGGCGAAGAGATCGCCGACGAAGAAGCGGCGCTCTACGATCAGCTCGCCGAGCGTTTTCGCGCGATCTTCGCCGAAAGCACGGAAAAGACCGCTGAGGCCGCGCGCGCGGCGCTGGAAAAGGCGCGTGCGCAACTGACCGCCGCGGGCGTCCTCGGCGAGGAGCAGGGCAAGAGGCTCAAGGCGTTCATGGAACGGGATCTCGCCCACCTCGTCACGGAACTCAGCGAGGAGGCGAAAAGCCGGCTGCATCCGGCGCGCATCGGCGCAGGCGCCATCGCCGTGCTTGCGCAGCTCGCCCGCTCAGCCGGCGAAACGCTGCGGGGGCTTGCGGAGCGGGCCGAGGCCACGATCACCGTGCATTCGGGCGAGATCACCTCGGCGGGGACGCTCGTGTGCGTGGATTGCGGGCAGGAGCTGCGCTTCAAGCGCACCGGTCGCGTGCCGCCGTGCCCGAAGTGCGGCGGGACGTTGTTCCGCAAGCGCTACTAGTGCCCCTCTCGCAGGCGCGGCTTGCGCATCTTGCCGCGCGCTGCGCGCGGTCATCCAAGCTATGCGGCTGACGGAGGCCGAGGCGCGGGCAATCCTGCAAGCCGTACGCAAGACATGCGGCGAGGGCGCGCGCGTGCGCCTGTTCGGCTCAAGGCTCGATCCAAACAAGCGCGGCGGGGACATTGACCTGCTTGTGGAGCTTCCCAAGCCGCCCGAAGACAATCCGTGGTGGCTGGCCGCCCGCATCGCAGCCGCAATCCAGATCGCGCTCGGCGAGGAGCGCAAGGTGGACGTGATCCTCGACTGGCCCGGCGCGCCTTCGCACCCCGTTCGGGACGCGGCGCGCCGCACCGGCCGAGCGCTTGGCCGTTAGCTTGCGGCCGCCTGCGCGCTGCGGCACGCATCCAGCGCGCGCTCGAGATGCTCCCGAAAGCCCGCAAGGGAGCAGATCGTCATCTGCGCAAGCGCCCCACGCGTCGCCGCGACCGGATCGTCGTCCTGATAGTTCGCCCACACGAGGATCGCAAAGCGCTTGTCCGCGCACAGAAGGCGCGAAAACTTCTTGTATTTCGGCAGAAGCTCGGAGAAATCGTCCGTGGTTTTCGCTTCGATCCAAAAGATCTGCTCGCCCACGCTGAACGCGACGTCAAGTTCGAACTGCGCGCCGTCGGGAAGCTTGACGTGCGCGCCGCACACAGGCTGCACGTCCAT
>CAZTLD010000206.1:0-2311 GCA_964614395.1 uncultured Zetaproteobacteria bacterium | reverse complement strand
TTCGTGCGCGTGGGTAGCTGGGGTGGCGTGGTGATCGTCGAATACAAGTAGCGCCGCAGGGCGCGCGGCAGGTTGGCCGAGCGAACCGTTTTCGCCTAGGCTCGTTGCCGAGGAGGGTGCGATGCGGTTCGTCGGCAAGCGAAGGGCAAGTCCGGAGTTCTTCCCGCGCAAGAAGGTCTCGATCATCGGCGCAGGGCATGTCGGAGCGACGGCGGCGTTTCTCGCCGCGATGAAGGAGTTGGGCGACATCGTGCTTTTGGATGTCGCCGAAGGCGTGGCCCAAGGCAAGGCGCTGGACATGTTCGAGGCCTCGCCGATTCTGGGCTTTGACGTGCACATCGTCGGCACGCAGGACTGGGCGGACACCGCAGGCTCGGATCTCGTGATCATCACCGCCGGCAAGCCGCGCCGGCCCGGGATGAGCCGCGACGAGCTTCTGGACACGAACGTGAGGATCGTCGCCGAGATCACGCGGCGCGTGGTCGAAACCTCGCCGGATTGCATCCTGCTCGTGGTCACGAATCCGCTCGATGCGATGGTGTACACCGCGCACAAGCTTTCCGGCTTTCCGCGCGAGCGTGTGATCGGGATGGCCGGCGTGCTCGATTCGGCGCGGATGCGCTCGTTCATCGCCGAGGAGCTCGATGTGTCGGTGGAGGATGTGAGCGCATTCGTGTTGGGCGGGCACGGCGATCAGATGGTGCCGCTTGCGCGCTACGCGACGGTGGCCGGCATCCCGCTTCCGGAGCTTTTGCCGCCGGAGCGCATCGCCGCGATCGAGGAGCGCACGCGCAAGGGCGGCGGCGAGATCGTGCAACTGCTCAAGACGAGCTCGGCCTACTACGCACCGGGCGCGGCGGTCGTGGAGATGGCCGAGGCGATCCTGAAGGACAAAAAGCGCATCCTGCCTTGCGCGGCGCGCCTGGAAGGCGAATACGGGATTGACGGCTACTTCCTCGGCGTGCCGTGCAAGCTTGGCGGCGGCGGCATGGAAGGGATCGTGGAGCTGGATCTCACCGAGGACGAGCGCGCGGCGCTGATGCGCTCGCTGGAGGCGGTGCAAAGGCTGGTCGCGCAGGTGGACGCGCTCGGGCACTTCTAGATGCGGCTTTTCGAACACCAGGCGAAGGCGCTGTTGCGCGAGCGCGGCGTGCCGGTGCCGGAAGGGAGGCTTGCGCGCACCGCCGAAGAGGCCGTGGCCGGCGCGGAAAGCCTCGGTGGGGACGCATGGGTGGTGAAGGCGCAGGTGCTCGCGGGTGGCCGCGGCAAGGCGGGCGGGGTGCGGCTGTGCCGCTCGCTGGGCGAGGTGCGAAAGGCGGCCCAAGCGCTCATCGGCGCGCGGCTTGTCACCCCGCAGACGGGGCCGGAGGGCGAGCCGGTGGAGGCGGTGTGGGTGGAGAAGGCGCTTCCGATCGCCCATGAGCGCTACCTTGCGGTGTTGCTCGACCGCGAGCTGGAGGCGGCAAGCGTCCTTGCGGCGCGCGAAGGCGGGATGAGCGTGGAGGAGATCGCGCGCCGCAACCCGGAAGCGCTTTTGCGCCTGCCGCTTGCCGGCGAGCGGCTTGCGCCGGAGGAGGCCGCGCGCGTGCGCGCCCATTTGGATGCGGATGAGGCGCTGGAGGCGCTCGTCGCCCGCGTGGTGGACGCGTTTTGGGCGCTCGATGCGATGCTGGTGGAGATCAACCCGCTTGCCGGCCTTGCGGACGGGCGCTGGATCGCCGCGGATGCGAAGATCATGCTGGACGACAACGCGGCCTTCCGCCATCCGGAGTGGACTGAGTTCCGTCTTCAGGAGGTGCGCGATCCGCTGGAAGCGCGCGCGCGAAGCGCAGGGCTCAACTACATCGCGCTGGACGGCGACATCGGCTGCATGGTCAACGGCGCAGGGCTTGCGATGGCGACGATGGATCTGATCGCGCTGTATGGCGGAAGGCCTGCGAACTTTCTCGACGTCGGCGGCGGCGTGAGTGTGGACGCGGTGGCGGAGGGTTTTCGCGTGCTGTTCGCGCACCGAGGCTTGCGTGCGATCCTCGTGAACATCTTCGGCGGCATTGTGCGCTGCGACTGGATCGCGGAAGGGCTGATTCAGGCGCTTGCAGGCCGCAAGCCTCCGTGCCCGATCGTGCTGAGGCTTGTCGGCACGAACGAGGCCGAAGGCAAAAGGCTCGTGGCCGAGGCGGGGATTTCCGTGCGCTGGGTGCGCGACCTGGACGAAGCCGCGCGCGCGGCGGTGGAGGCGGCGGATGCTTAGGCTTGATCGCCGCACGCCCGTGATCGTGCAGGGCTTCACCGGCCGGCAGGCCACGTTTCA
>CAZTLD010000205.1:0-2325 GCA_964614395.1 uncultured Zetaproteobacteria bacterium | reverse complement strand
TCGCGATCCGCGAAGGCGGCCGCACCGTCGGCGCCGGCGTGGTGACGAAGATTATCGAGTGAGGAGGCACGCGTGGACGTGCAAAAGATTCGCATTCGGCTCAAGGCCTACGATCACCGGCTTTTGGATCGTAGCGCGCGCGACATCGTCGAGACCGCGAAGCGCAGCGGCTCGACCGTGCGCGGGCCGATCCCGTTGCCGACCGAGATTCGCCGCTACTGCGTGCTGCGCTCGCCGCACAAGGACAAGGACGCGCGCGAGCACTTTGAGATCCGCACGCACAAGCGGCTGATCGATATTGAGCATCCGACGCCGCAGACCGTGGACGCGCTGATGAAGCTGGAGCTGCCGAGCGGCGTCGAAGTGGAAATCAAGACTTAAGGAGCCGCAGCGATGGCGTTGGGGTTGATCGCGCGCAAGGCGGGCATGACGCAAATTTTCGATGAGTCGGGACGCGTCGTGCCGGTGACGGTGCTGGAGGTGGAGCCGTGCCGCGTGGTGCTCGTGAAGCGGCGCGAGGTGCACGGCTATGACGCGGCGCAAATCGGCTATGGCCGTGCGCCGCGGCGGATGCCGCGCCCGTTGGCCGGGCACTTTGCGAAGCACGGCTGCGAGCCGATGCGGGGGCTTAAGGAGTTTCGGCTGGATCCGGGCGAAGAGGTGGAGCCGGGGCAGGAGCTCACGGCGAGCTTGTTCAAGCCGGGGCAGAAGGTGGACGTGTCCGGGCGCACGAAGGGGCGCGGCTTCACTGGCGTGATGAAGCGCTGGAACTTCGCCGGCGGGCGCGCGAGCCACGGTGCGGAGAAGGTGCACCGGCAGATGGGCTCGACCGGCCAGTGCCAGGATCCGGGGCGCGTGTTTCCGGGCAAGAAGATGCCGGGGCGCTATGGCAACGAGCGCGTGACGATTCAAAACCTTGAGGTGGTGCGCGTGGACGAGGACAAAAACCGCATTCTTGTGAAGGGTGCGGTGCCCGGTCCGCGCGGGGGGCTGGTCGAGATCCGGCCGGCGGTGAAAGGAGCCAACCGATGATCGAGGTCAAGGTTTACAACCAGGAGGGGCGCGAGGTCGGCACGCGGGCGCTGGACGAGCGCGTGTTTGGCGTGCCGGTGGATCCGGGTTTCGTGCACCGCGTGTACACGGCGCTTGCCGAGGCGCAGCGCCGCGGCACGGCCAGCACGAAGACGCGCGGCGAAGTCTCAGGCGGCGGGCGCAAGCCGTGGCGGCAGAAGGGCACCGGGCGCGCGCGCCAAGGCTCGATCCGCGCGCCGCATTGGCGGCACGGAGGTGTTGCGCACGGGCCTAAGCCGCGCGTGTATGCGACGCGGGTCAACAAGAAGGAGCGCCGCCGCGCGATGGCGATGGTGCTTTCCGATGCGTTGGCGAGCGGCAAGCTTACGTTGCTTGATGCGATCCAGCTTGATGAGATCAAGACGAAGCGCTTCGTCGCGATCATGAAGGCGCTGGATGCGGAAAGCGGGCTTTTCGTGCTCGGCCATCCGGATGAGGCCGTGATGCTTTCGGCGCGCAATGTGCCGACCGCGAAGGTGGTGCTGGATGGCCAGCTCAATCTTCACGACGCGATGAAGTATCCGCGGCTGTTCTTGACGCTCGAGGCCGTGGACAAGATCGAGGAGCGGTTGAAATGACGCCGATGGAGAAGCATTGCCGCGTGCTTTTGGCGCCGGTGATCACGGAAAAGAGCTATGCGGCGCAGGCCGAGAACAATCAGTACACGTTCCGGGTCGCGCGCGATGCGACGAAGCGGGACGTGAAGGCGGCCGTGGAGGCGCTGTTCGGCGTGCAGGTGGTTTCGGTGCAGATCATGAACATGCCGAGAAAGCCGAAGCGCCGCGGTTGGCGGGAAGGCTATCGGCCGGGGTATAGGAAGGCCGTGGTGCGGCTGGCGGAAGGCCAGTCGCTCGATCAGGAGGCCGCCGCCGAGGCGCTGGCGCAGGAAGGCAAGGAGTAAGCGATGGCGCTTAAGGTTTACAAGCCGATCACGAACGGGCTGCGCGGCACCGTCCGCGTGGACAAAAGCGGGCTTTGGAAGGGCCGGCCGGAGAAGTCGCTCGTCGTGGGGCTGCCGAAGAAGGCCGGGCGCAACAACTACGGCCGGATCACGGCGTGGCAGCGCGGCGGCGGACACAAGCGGCTTTACCGGCTCATCGACTTCCGGCGGGACAACTTCGGCATCCCCGGGAAAGTCGCGCGGATCGAGTACGATCCGAACCGCACCGCGTTCATTGCGCTCGTGCATTTCGCGAACGGGGACAAGCGCTACATTCTCGCACCGCAAGGGCTCAAGCCCGGCGATGTCGTCAA
>CAZTLD010000204.1:0-2357 GCA_964614395.1 uncultured Zetaproteobacteria bacterium | reverse complement strand
GGGGGCTGTTCGGCACCGGCGTGGGGCTTGGCATCCAGAAGCTGTTTTACCTTCCAGAGGTGTTCACCGATTTCATCGCCGCCGCGTGGGCCGAGGAGACGGGGTTCATCGGGGTGCTGGCGCTGCTGGGCGCGTTTGTGGCGCTGATCGTGCGCATGCTGGCCTGGGCGATCGCCGAGGGGCGCGGCTTTGCTCGCCTGCTGCTCGTGGGCGCGGCCGCAAGCACGGGTCTCGGGGCGATGGTGAACCTCGGCGTGGAGATGGGATTGCTGCCCACGAAGGGGCTGCCGCTTCCGTTCGTCAGCTACGGAGGCAGCGCTCTTGTCGCCCAGTGTGTGCTCATCGGCATGGCCGGTTGGGCGCTGCGCACGATGCCGCGCAACCGGAGGCGGAAGGCATGAGCTGGATTGCGATCGCGGGCGGCGGTACCGGCGGGCACCTGCTGCCGGCGCTGGAGGTGGCCGGGGCCTTGCGCGCGCTGGGTTGGCGCGTGCGCTTCATCGGCGCCCGGCGCGGGATGGAGGCGGCGTGGCTCGCCGATCGCGGCGAGGAGGTGGTGCTCGTGCCCGCGGAGCCGATGCAGGGAAGCTGGGGGGCGCGTTTGCGGGCGCTCGGCGTGGCGCTGCCGCGCGCGGTATGGGCGTTGTGGCGGCGCTGGCGGCGCACGCCTCCGGCAGCGGTGCTCGGCGTGGGGGGCTACGCGAGCGCCGCGGGCATCTTGGCGGCGGGGGTTTTGCGCATTCCGGTGGCGATCTATGAGCAGAACGCCGTCGCCGGGCGCACGAACCGGTGGCTCGCGCGCTGGGCGCGGTGCGTGTTTCTGGGCTTTGCCGAGGCGGCCTCCTCGTTTCCGCGCACGCGCGCGGTGCACACCGGCAATCCCGTTCGCCGCGAGATTGCGTCCGTCGCCTATGCCCCGCACGAGCCGCCGGTGTTGCTCGTGATGGGCGGATCCCAAGGCGCGCACTGGCTGAACGCGCACATGCCGCAGGTGTGCGCGCGCCTGAAGCGGATGGGGGTGGCGTTTTCCGTCTGGCATCTGTGCGGGCGCTTTGATGCGCCGGAGAAGGTGCAGGCGGACTACGCAGCGGCGGGCGTGGATGCGCGCGTGGACCCGTTCTGTGAGGAGATGGCGCGCTTTTACGCCGCAGGCGATCTGCTGGTGGCGCGCGCGGGCGCGATGACGGTGTCCGAGGCGGCCGCCGCCGGGATGCCCGCGGTGTTCGTACCGCTTCCGCACGCCGCCTGCGATCACCAAGCGGCGAACGCCCGGTGGCTTGCCGAGCGCGGCGCGGCCTTTTGGGTGCGCCAGTCGGAGGCGGCGGTGGAGCGCTTGAGCGAACTGTGTGCGGAGCTTTTGCGCGATCCCGCGCGGCGGCTGGAGATGAGCAAGCGCGCGCGTGCGCTTCATGCGCCCGAGGCCGCGCAGAAGATCGCACAGGAGTTGGTTGCGATCGCGGAGGAGGCGCGATGAAGGGGCGCGTGCGCACGGTGCACTTCGTCGGTATCGGCGGCATCGGGATGAGCGGCATCGCGGAGGTGCTGCACAACTTGGGCTTCCGCGTGCAGGGCTCGGATCTGAGCGAGAACGCGAATGTGCAGCGGCTGCGGTCGCTTGGCGTGCCGGTGTGGATCGGGCATGCGCCCGAGCATGTTCAGGGAGCCGATGTCGTCGTGTACACCTCGGCCGCAAGCGACGACAACCCCGAGCTGGAGGCGGCGCGCGCGGCCGGCATTCCGGTGATCCCGCGCGCCGAGATGCTCGCGGAGCTGATGCGCATGCGGCACGGGATCGCGGTGGCCGGCAGCCACGGGAAGACCACGGTCACCTCGATGATCGCGCACGCGATGGAGGCCGAGGGGCTGGATCCGACCTATGTGATCGGCGGAAGGCTGGTCGCCACCGGCCAGAATGCGCGCCTGGGCGCAAGCGAGTGGATCGTGGTCGAGGCGGACGAATCCGACGGATCGTTCTTGAAGCTTTCGCCGACGATCGCGGTGATCACGAACATCGACCCCGAGCATCTGGACACTTACGGGTCTCTTGATGCGCTCGTGGATGCGTTCGTGCAGTTTGCCAACGCCGTTCCGTTCTACGGGCGCGTGATCCTGCACCACACGCATCCGCAGGTGGTGCGGGTGCGTGCGCGCACCCATCGGCCGGTGTGGAGCTATGGCGCTTCCCCGCAGGCCGATGTGGCGCTGCGCACGCGCACGCCCCAAGGCTTGCGCCAGACGCTTTCCGTGGCGTTTCAGGGGCGGCCGGCAGGGACGCTCGCGCTTTCCGTGCCGGGGATGCACAACGCGGAGAATGCGCTGGCGGCGCTGGCCGTGCTGTTGGAGTTGGGCCTGTCGTT
>CAZTLD010000203.1:0-2369 GCA_964614395.1 uncultured Zetaproteobacteria bacterium | reverse complement strand
TGCAGCTGGTGGGGGCAGGTGAAATGTTCCAAATCTGGAACGCCGAGCGCTGGGCCGAGCAGCTGGAAACGGATCTGGCGCTCGCCAAGCAGTTTGCGTTGGATGTCTGAACATGCGCCGGTTTTGCGCGAGGCGTTCGCCGATTTCCTGGTCGTGCGCAAGAGCGGGCGCTACGTGGACGCCACCTTCGGCCGCGGGGGACACGCGCGCGCGGTTCTTGCCCGCCTTGCGCCGGAGGGGCGGCTGCTTGCGCTGGATCGGGATCCCGAAGCCGTCGCGGCCGCCGAGGCGCTGGCGCGCGAGGATTCTCGCTGTGTGGCCAGGCATGCCGCGTTTTCTGAGCTCGCGTTCGTATTGGACGAGCTCGGCTGGGATGCCGTGGATGGCGTGGGCTTTGATCTCGGCGTGTCCTCGCCGCAGCTGGACGACCCCGCGCGCGGGTTCTCGTTCCGGCAGCCGGGGCCGTTGGACATGCGCATGGATCCCACCCGCGGCGAGCCGCTTGCGCGGAAGCTTGCCCGCGTCTCCGAGCGACGGCTGGCCGAGGTCTTGCGGGCGTATGGCGATGAGCGCTACGCGCGTCGCATCGCGGCAGCGATTCTGCGGGCGTTTCGCCGGGGCGAGATCCGCGACACGGCTGCGCTGGCCGAAGTCGTCGCGCGGGCGGTGCCGAGGACCCGCGGTCGGATCCATCCGGCCACGCGCACCTTTCAGGCTCTGCGCATTTGGGTCAACGACGAGCTCGAGGAGCTGCGGCGCGGGCTTGCCGCTGCGATCGAGCGGCTTGCGCCGGGCGGGCGGCTTGTCGTCATCAGTTTTCATTCCGGCGAGGACCGGATCGTGCGCGACGCAATCGAGGCCGAGGTGCGCGGATGCATTTGCCCGCCGCGGCTTCCCTGCGTGTGCGGGCGCAAGCCGCGCCTGCGCTGGGTGCAGAAAAAGCCGATCCGCCCGTCCGAGGATGAGGTGGCCCGAAATCCGCGCGCGCGTTCGGCGCGGCTGCGCGTTGCGGAGCGCCTTCCGTGAGCTGGCGTCGAGTGATGTTGTGGGCCCTGTTGATCGCGCTGGGCGTGGCTCAGGCATGGCTAGGCTATGCGTTGCGCGAGCTGCATCGCGCCGCCCATGCGTTGGAGGACGAAAAAGGGCGGCTCATGCAGCAGTTGCAGGCGTTGAAGCTCGAGCGTGCCGCGCTTTTGCGCCCCGAGCGGCTGCGGAAAGAGGCGGCGCGGCGTGGCATGCGCCCACCGCGGGCGGAGCAGGTGTGGCATGAGCCGGGTGCAGAAGCGCGCTGAGTGGATGCGCCGGCGCCGGCTGGAGTTTCTGCTGGCGCTTGTGGTGCTCATGGCCTTGCTGCTCGGCCTGAGGGCGGCGGATCTGCAACTGTTCCACCGCGGATCGTTGCTGCAAAAAGCCGTGGCGCAGCGAGAGGATGTGCTGAAAATTCCGGCGCCGCGCGGCGACATTCTCGATGCGCAGGGGCGGGTGTTGGCGGCCTCGGTGCGGGTGCCTTCGATCGCTTGCTTTGCCGAGGAGGTGCCCAAAGAGGCGGTGGGAAGGCTTGCGCGCGCGCTGGAGCTTGAACCGAAAAGACTTGCCCGGCGGTTGAGCGCGCGCGAGGGCTTTGTCTGGCTGCGCCGGCAGGTGCCCCCTGAGATGGCCCGGCGCGTGCAGGCGCTGGATGTGCCCGGCGTGCAGGTGATTCATGAATGGCGGCGCTACTACCCGCTGGGAGCGGCGATGGGGCCGGTGTTGGGCTTTGTGGACATCGACGGCAAGGGGATCGAAGGGATCGAGTTCGTGCGCGATAGGTGGCTGGCCGGCCATCCCGGCCGCAAGGTCGTGGTGCGCGATGCGAAAGGACGCACGCTTCAGGCGCGATGGCTGGATGAGCCGCGCCCCGGCCGCCCGTTGCGGCTGACATTGGATGCGACGATGCAACAGCTTGCCTTCGCTGCGTTAAGCAGAGCGGTGGAGCGCGAACAGGCCAAAGCGGGGGCGATCGTCGTGCTGCGCGTGTCCGATCGCGCGATCCTCGCGATGGCGAGCGTGCCGAGCTTCAACCCGAATGTGGCTTGGCGCTATCCCCCCCAGGCGCGGCGCAACCGGGCGGTCGTGGATGTGTTCGAGCCGGGCTCGGCGCTGAAGCCCGTCACCTATGCGGCGGCGATCGAGGCGTTGGGGCTGGATCTGGACACGCCCCTTGATTGCGGCGCGGGCAGCTGGCCGGTGGCCGATCGGGTGATCCACGATCCGCATCCGATCGGGAAAGTGACGGCTGTGGAAGCATTGGCGCGCTCGAGCAACATCTGCGCTGCTCAGCTTGCGCTTCGTTTGGGGCCTGTGCGGCTCTTTCGGATGTTGCGCGCATT
>CAZTLD010000202.1:1918-2381 GCA_964614395.1 uncultured Zetaproteobacteria bacterium | reverse complement strand
ACGAGCCCCGCGCCGGCCGCCATCGCGCCGTAGCCGGCGAGAATCGGCGCGCCGAGTGTGCCGCGCGCCCCGCCGACGACGCCGACGCGGCCGAAATCGCCCTTGTGCGCATCCCATGGTCTGGGGGGAAACGCGAGCGCAAGCGCATCCGGCCGAATGAGCCGGATCGGGTCGCGGCTGCCCTCCTCGGCGATTTCCTCGTCCAAGATGCCGATCGGCGCAGGCGTGAGCACGCGTCCTGCGTGCGCGGGGCCGTCGCCGAAGAAGTGCCCGCGCTTGTAGGCGGCGATCGGAAGCGTGGCCGTGGCCTCGATCGCTTCGCCCAGTCGCTCGCCTGTGTCGGTGTGGATGCCGCTTGGCAGATCCACGGCCAGCACCGGCACCCCCCGCGCCTTGGTCGCCGCGATCGCTTCGGCGAACACCCCGCCTACGGGGCGGGCAAGCCCCGCGCCGAAGATCGCGT
>CAZTLD010000202.1:0-1908 GCA_964614395.1 uncultured Zetaproteobacteria bacterium | reverse complement strand
GCCTCGGGCCAGCCACGCATGCAGCTTCTCCGGGCCGCGAAGGAACGCGCCCAGTTGCTTCGCTTCGGCCGCGAAGTGCGCGGGATCCCCTTTGAGCCTTTCAGGGCCGGAAAGGGCCACGCACAGCACGCGCTTGCCTTGCGCCGCCAACGTGCAGGCGGCGGCGAAGCCGTCCCCGCCGTTGTTGCCGGGGCCGCAAAGGATCACGAACGGCCCGTCGCCCAGCCGCATCGCGGCGTAGGCTGCGGCCTCCCCTGCGCGTCGCATGAGCGTGCGGCCGCCAAGCCTGGCGATTGCGTGCGCATCCGCAGCGCGCATCGCCTCGGCCGTCAGCACCCAGCGCCCGGCCAGTTTCATCGCCGCGTAAGCCATCCCACCGCGCAGGCTGCGCCGACGGCGTCGGCCAGCGCATCCCACGGATCGGCGGCGCGCCCCGGCACGAACGACTGGTGCCATTCGTCCACGACGCCGTAGCCCGCCGCGATCGCCCAGGCCGCAAGCGCGCCGGCCATCGGCTCAAGCCCCGGCCAGCGCGCATGCCGCCACGCAGCGGCGATGCCGCCGAGCACTGCGTAGGCGCTCATGTGCATGAGCTTGTCCTGCCAGTCGAAGATCTCGGGCACGGGCCAGCGCGGCTGCGAAGAGAAATACCACAGCACCGCCATCGCCGAGATGAGCAGCCCATCCCACGCCCAAACGGGCAGGCGCGCGGCAAGCCTCTCAGCCCGCATCGTGCGCGACCGCCACGGCGAAGGCCATCGCCACGCCTTCGTCGTCGGTGAGCGAGACGAGCACCGAGCGCGCGCCGATGCGCTCGGCGTGTCGCCTGGCTGCGCCATGCAGCCGCATCACGGGCCTTCCGGTAGAGAGGTGAATCGTTTCGATCTGCTTGGGGCCCACGCCTTGGCGGAAGCCGGTGCCGAGGGCCTTGGCCGCCGCCTCCTTGGCTGCGAACAGCATCGCGAATCTTCGGGCCGGGTCGCCCTTGGCGCGGGCCTGCGCGCGTTCGGTTTCGGTGAACACGCGCGCTTCGAAGCGCGCGCCGAACCGCACAAGCGCGTTGCGCACGCGCGCGATCGCGATCCGATCGATGCCCACGCCGACGATCATCGCTGCATCGCCTGTTTGAAGTCGGCCACGGCCTTGCGCATGCCTTTGAAGATCGCATCGGCCACGATCGCATGCCCGATGTTCAGCCCTTCGATTTCGGGAATCGCGACGATCGGCGGAAGGTTGGCGAGCGTCAGCCCATGGCCCGCGTGCACGATCAGCCCAAGCTTGGCGGCGAAGCGCGCGGCCTCGGCGATCGCGGCCAACTCCCGCTGCTGGGCCTGGCCGGAGAGGTTGGCGTAGTGCCCCGTGTGCAGCTCCACGACCGGCGCGCCGATCTCGCGCGCGGCCTCCACCTGGCGGGGATCGGGATCGATGAACATGGACACGCGAATGCCCGCCTCGGCAAGCCGCGCCACCACATCGCGCAGCCGATCCATGTGCGCGCGCACGTCAAGCCCGCCTTCGGTCGTGAGTTCCTCGCGCCGCTCCGGCACGAGGCAGCAGGCCTGCGGCCGCAGGCGGCATGCGATCGCGACCATTTCGTCGGTGGGCGCCATTTCCATGTTCAGATGCCAGTGTCCGGCGTGCGCAAGCTCCGCAAGCCTTTCCATGTCCGCATCCTGAATGTGGCGGCGATCCTCGCGCAGGTGCGCGGTGATGCCGTCCGCGCCGCCCGCCATCGCCTCGAACGCGGCCCGGATCGGGTCCGGATAGTCCACGCGCCGCGCCTGGCGGATCGTCGCCACATGATCGATGTTCACGCCCAAGTGCATGGAAGACCCCTCTCGCCGCAAGGTTTGCATCGCGTGCGCCCAGGCGCAACGCGGCGGACGCCAGCGCTCCGCGCCTCGCCGG
>CAZTLD010000201.1:0-2391 GCA_964614395.1 uncultured Zetaproteobacteria bacterium | reverse complement strand
TTCGGGGATGCCGCAGCCTTCGCGTAGGCGCGGAAGGGAACGGAAGGTTGCGGCGCCAACTCCTCCGCGCGAGGCTGGCTGAGCGATGCACCCCTATCCGCAGCGGATCGTCTCGCTCGCCGCCGAAGGGCCGGAAATCCTGCATCTCGTGGGCGCGCTTGATCGGCTCGTGGGCGCAACGAGCTTCGCCCGCCGCCCCAGGCAGGTGCGAACCATCCCCAAGGTGGGCGGCTTCAGCACGCCGGACTTGGAAAAGGCGCTCGCGCTCAAGCCCGATCTCGTGATCACGACCAGCGACATCCAGGCCGAGGCCGCGGCCTACTTCGCGCGGCGAGGCGTTCCGGTGCTCGCGCTGAACGCATCCACGCTGGAAGGGGTGTGGCGAAACATTCTGCTCGTGGGCGCGGCGGTGGGGCGGCAGCGCGAAGCCGAGGCCGGCGTGCGGCGGCTCAAGCAAAGGCTTGCTCGCATCCGCGAAAAGGCGGGGATTCGCCGCCGCGTGCGCGTGTTCTTCGAGGAATGGCCCGATCCGCTGATTGCGGGCATCGGCTGGGTGAGCGACCTGATCCAGCATCTCGGCGGCGAAGACGTCTTTCGCGAGCTTGCGCGCCTGCCGCGCGCCAACGAGAGGATCGTCTCTTGTGAGGAGGTGGTGCGCCGCCGCCCGGAGGTGATCGTCGCCTCATGGTGCGGCCGCAAGGTGAACCTTGAGGCCATCCGCACGCGGCCGGGTTGGCGCGATGTGCCCGCGGTGCGCTGCGGCCGCGTGCACGCGATCCCGTCGGAGATCATCCTGCAGCCCGGCCCCAGCCTCGTCCGCGGCGCGGCGCGGCTTGCGCGCATCCTGAAAGACGCCGCCTCCGCTCCCGTCGAGCCCGTGCCCTAGCCCGCACTTCGCGCCATGCCCGCCGTGGCAAAAGATGCGCGAGCGTTCCGTCGCGGATGCGTCGGCGATGAGCCGACGGCTCCCTAGAGCCCCCCGCTGATTCGCCAGCCTTGGTCGGTCTTCACAAGCTTGAGCTGCTCGCGCTGCACGAGCTCTCGAGCCTGATCGCCCTTGACCACGCGCATGCGGTAGGTCTGCTCGCAGATCGCGTGGCGATCGTCAATGAGGCGAATCGTGCGGTCGGTCGTTTTCACCTCAATGCGATCGAACCACTGCATTTGCGCGTAAAGCGCGTCCAGCACCTCTTCGCGCGTCTTGCCGCGGTCGTGATAATCGGGCGCGATCAGCTCCGCATAGGCGGCGATGTCTTTGTTCATGAGCGCCTCGGCGCGCGCATCCAGCACCTCGTTGATGCGCATTTTTTCAAGCTCTCCGCACCCGGAAAGCACGATAAGCAACGCCAAGCACCACGCCCGTTTCACAGCCCCTCCGGAAGCCTCGCCAGCCACGGGCTTTGCGGCGCGTTGTAGCGCAGCAGTGCCGCGGTTTCGCGCGCAGCCTTATCCAACCCCAGCCGCCACTGCGCCACCGCCTGTAGATAAAGCGCTTCCTCCACCGCCGGCGTGGTCTGATAACGTTCGATGACGCGCGCGCAGCGGTTGATCGCCGCCACATACGCACCGCGCTTGAAGTAGAAGCGCGCGATCGCAAGCTCGTGCTCGGCGAGCAGGTTGCGCACGCGTTGCAGGCGCTTTTTCGCCCCTTCGGCGTAGGGCGTGTCCGGATAGCGCTCGATCAGGGTGCGGTAGGCTTGGGCGGCCTTGCGCGCCGGCTCCACGTCGTGCGTCGCGCCGCGCAGCTGCGCTTCGCGCGCACGCCCGAGCATGTACCAGACATACGGCGCGTCCTTGTAGCCGGGCACGCGATCGAGGAAACGCTCGGCCAGAGTTTCGGCAAGGATGTATTCGCGGTCGCGGAACGCCGCGTAGATGCGCAAGACCTCCGCGCGGTTGGCGCGCGGATCAAGCGGATACTTCGCCAAAAAGCGCTCGAAGGCGAGCGTGGCGCGCGCAAAGTCGTGCGCTTCCAGCAACTCCATCGCGTGCGCGAACTGCCGATCGGCGTCGCGCACCGGCTCGTGCTTCGCGCACGCCGCCGCCATGAGCACCAGAAGCCACACCGCCAAGCGCATCACGCGGCGCATCTTACCGCAGCCCCACCACCGCAGCCATGCGCTCCCGCTCGCGACGTGCGCGCCAGGAAAAGAAACGCGCGCCCTCGCAGGCGGTGCAGCCGCCCGCAAGCTCAACCCGCGCCTCCTCCACGCCGGCGCGCATGAGCATCTGCACCGCCCAGCGGCGAAGGTCCACGCGGGGCGGCGTGCCTCCGATCACCGGTGCGCCGCGCGCAGCCAAGCGCTCGGCAAGCGTCGGCGCCACGGTGAAGCAGCACGGGCCGATCGCGGGCCCCACCGCCGCGTGCAACGCATCCGCAGCCACGCCAAG
>CAZTLD010000200.1:0-2395 GCA_964614395.1 uncultured Zetaproteobacteria bacterium | reverse complement strand
TCTCGACGCGCTCGGCGTCCAGCCTTGCGCGCAGCACGAGCGCGTTGAGCGGATCGTCGTCCATCGCGCCGTTGAACACGAGCGCCAGAAGCCGCTCAAGCTGCACCAGCCCCGCATCGTCCGCCGCGGCCTCCGGCGCCGCGCAGCGGATGTCCGCCACCTCCGCCTTGGCCGCGCCGCGGGCGAGCTCCACGCTGGCCTCGCGCATCGGCTCCAGCCCCGCATGCCGCAGCACGCCGACGACAGCGCCCAGCGCAAGCGCCCGGGGGCTTACGATGCGCACATGCAGCGCGCGCCCCTCGCGGCGCACGCGCACCTGCACGCGCCCGGTGCCGAGCGCCAAATCGCGCAGCACGAGATCCTCAAGCAGCGCCTCCGGCGGAAACAGCTTCGGGTAGGCGCTTGGCAGCGCCTCGATCTCGCGCAGCGCATCCGGCAGATGCCAGCCCCCCTTCTCCGTGAGCGCTTCCAGCGCCTCGTCCTCCCAGCGCCGCACCGCGCGCCGCACCGCGGCCTTGAGCGCCTCCGCCTCCACCTGCGGCGCTGCCGGCACGACCGCAACCGCAATCCAGTGGGGCGGCGCGGGGTAGCCGTCGAGCCACGCGGGAGGAAGCCCCAGCGCCGCAAGTTCGGCCTCGAGGCGCGCGCGCGTGGCCTCGTCCCAGCGGCTGGCCGCCATGCCGGCGACGACGAGCGCCGCCCGCCCGGGGCGAGCGTCGATGCATGCAGCGACGACATCGGTGGGCCCGGCGCGATCGACGACCGCGCGGAAGAACGCAAGCCAGTCCTCGGCGCGCGTGCTCAAAAGCGCGTACTTCGGCGCGCGGTCGAACAGCGTGCGCACCTCGCGGCGGTAGAAGGTGGAGTATTGGAGCGGCGGCGTGCGCTCAAGCCTGCGCCATGCGCGCGCAAGCTTCGGCGTGCGCGTGGCGTTGGCGAAGCGCGCGCCGCGCGCGAAGTGCCCGACGACCACGCATGCGCGCAGCCGCCCGCGCTCCGGCCATGCGACGCGAAACGCCTCCACCGGCGCTTGCGCGTAAGCGTGCTGCCCCAGCTCTGGCAGCACCCACCACGCAAGCCCCGGCGCCTCCGGCTCGGGCAACTCGGCGAGCGCTTCCGCCACCCCCGGCATCAGCGCCTCCGCCAGCTTCTTGTCGCGCAGCTGGCCGTAGCGGCGCGCGCCCGAGATCGCGCCGAACACGATGTAGCGCTCCTCGCTCAGCCAGGAAAGCAGCGCGGCATCGTCCGGCGCGTGCGGCTTCAGCGCCCGCGCCGCGCGCCCAAGCACGCGCTGCACGCGCGCGAAGTCCGCCACCGACGCGTGCACGCCGTCCAGCACCGCCCCCAGCGCCGCCTTGAGCTCTGCGGCCTCGATGCTGCTTGCCGAGACATGCAGCGCGGCGAGCACGAAGTTTTCCTCCGCGCCCTCGCCCGGCTCGCGCAGCTCCAGAAGGCAGCCCGCCTCGTCGCAGTGAAGACCGAACACGAGCGTTTGCTGCGCCAGCAGGTGGATGCGGCGGCGCGCCAGCCACCCCTTGATCGCGTCCAGATAAAACGGTTGATCCGGAAAGCGCAGCACGACGATGTGCCGATGCAGGTTCGCGCGCGAGATCGTCGCCACGCGCAGCGCAGGCGCTTTGGGATCCATGCCCGCGAGCAGCGCCAGCGCCTCGCGCACGAACAGCGCCGCAAGCCTCGGCTGGCGCAGCCGCCCGCCCTCCGCCCGCCGAAGCCCGCGCACGAGCGCGGCGCGCCACCGGCGCACGCTAGTGCCCCGGCCGATACCAGAAGGCCTTGCGCTGCCGCCAGAAGCGGCGGAACTCGTCCTCGCTCACCTCGCCGTCGCCGTCGGCGTCCATCTCAGCAAAGCGGGCCTTCGCGCGCTCTTGCACCATCGCCCAGTATTCGTCCCACGAAACGGTGCCGCTTGCGTCCTCATCCAGCGCCATGAAGCGCTCCACGACGCGATCCAGCCCGCTTTCCTGCGCCTGCGCAGCGCCAAGTCCCATCACCAACGCCATCGCCGCCATCAGCCACCGCATGCGCATGAGCATGGCGGCGCGCTTCCTTTCGCGCAACGGGATGAGAAAACAAAGGCGCGTTGCCGAAGGCGCGCGAAGATCGCCAAGATAAGCGCATGCCGATCGTCGCGTTCGACACGCACAGGTTCGTAAAGCGGCTCGTGCGCGTGGAGGAGGAGCTCAAGCACCAGCGCGAGCTGATCGGCCAGATCCTCACGCAGATGGACAAGCGCTTCGACGACATGAACCGGCGCTTCGAAGAAATGAGCGCGCAGATGGAGAAACGCTTAGCCCAAGTGGACAAGCGCTTCGAGGAAATGAACGCGCAGATGAACAAGCGCTTCGAAGAGGTGCTTGCGCAATTCAACAAGCGC
>CAZTLD010000199.1:0-2400 GCA_964614395.1 uncultured Zetaproteobacteria bacterium | reverse complement strand
CCTTCTCCGTGACTGTGACCTTTGGGGTGCTTGTCTCGCTCATCGTGGCGCTCACCTTGATCCCGATGCTCGCCGCGCATCACCTGCATTACGAGGAGCCGAGCGGCCGGCTGTATGCGGCGTTCGGCCGGGCGCACGCGGCGATGGATCGGGCGTATCGCCGGGTGCTGGCCTGGGCGCTGCGCTTTCCTTGGCGTGTGTTGGGCGCAGCGGGGCTTTTGTTCGTCGCGTCGTTTGCCGTGTTCGCCGCGATCGGCAAGGGCTTCGTGCCGAACGAGGATGAAGGGCGGTTTCTCGTGCGCTTCAAGCTTCCTGTGGGCGCATCGCTTGCCGCAACGGAAGCCAAACTCGATGAGATCGAGGCCACGCTGCGGGAAATCCCCGAGGTGAGGCACCTGTTTTCGGCGGTGGGGTTGGGCGCGCGCGGCAAGGTCAACGAAGGGGTCGTGTTCGTGCAGCTCGTGGACAAGTCCGAGCGCGACCGGCCGCAGTGGGAGATTCGCAAGGAGGCGCAACGGCGCGTGGGTGCGATTCCGGGCGTGCAGGCGATCGCCTCGCGCCCGCCGATCGTCGGCGGGATGCGCAGCGAGCCGCTGCAGTTTGCGGTGGTGGGGCCGGATCTTGCGCGCACCGAGAGCGTCGCACAGAGGCTTGCCAAGCGCCTGCGTGCGCATCCGGAGATCGGCACGCTCGATATGGATTTGGCGCTTGACTATCCGCAGCTTCGCTTCACGGTGGATCGCGCCGAGGCCTTGGCCGTGGGGCTTTCGCCGGACGTGATCGCGCAGGCGGTGGCGGCGCTCGCAGGAGGCCTTGATGTCGCGCGCTTCGACGATCCGCGCGCCAACCGGCGGATCGACGTGCGGCTGAAGGCCGCACCAGGGATGCTCGCAAGCCCCGATGCGCTGCGGCGCGTGTTTTTGAGCACGCCGAAAGGGCTGGTGCGGCTCGATCGGCTGGTGCGCTGGCGGCGGGAGGTGGCGCCGGCGGAGATCCAGCGCGTGGATTTGAACTACGCGGTGATGTTCTTCTCTCAGCCGGCTGCGCCGCTGGGGGCGGCGATTGCGGTGGTGAACGAGGAGGCGAAGAAGATCCTGCCGCCGGGATGGCGGATCGTGTACATGGGGCAGGCCTCGGAGTTTCGCAAAACCGCGGCCAATACGCTCTTTGCGTTTGCGGTGGCGCTCGTGCTCGTGTTCATGGTGCAGGCCAGCCAGTTCAACTCGTTCGCGCAGCCGTGGGTGCTGATCCTGGCGCAACCCTTGGCCGTGATCGGCGGCGTGACGGCGCTGTGGCTTACGGGCGAGACGCTCAACATCTTTTCGATGATCGGACTGGTGTTGCTCGTGGGGCTGGTGGCGAAGAACTCGATCCTGCTCGTGGATCTGACGAACCAATACCGCGCCGAGGGGATGGGGATTCATGAGGCGCTGATGCGCGCCTGCCCCGAGCGGATGCGGCCGGTGGTGATGACGTCGCTCACGATCATCTTTGCGATGCTGCCCACCGCGATGGGGCTAGGCTCGGGCACCGAGCTTGCCCGGCCGCTGGCGATTGCGGTGATCGGCGGCGTGTTTTCCTCCACGCTGCTCACGCTCGTCGTGGTGCCGGCGGCGTATCAGTTGCTTGAGTCGTGGCGGGCAGGCAGGAGGCGGTGATGCGCGCGTTTTGGGTGGTGCTCTTCGTGTGGGCGGCGGCGGCCGAGGCCGCGGAGCCTCTCTCCTTGGCCGAAGCGGTGCGGCTGGCGCTGGAGCATGCGCCCGAGATGCAGGCAAGCGCGTTGGATCGCGAGGCGGCGGTAAAGCAAGCGCGCGTGGCGCTGGCAAGCGTGCTTCCGATCGTGCGCGCGCGGCTTTCGGCGATGCGCACCGACCAGCGCTACCGCTTCGATGTGCCGCGCCCGTTTCTCACCCCGCGCGTGAAAGCGACGCAAACGGCGGCGGAGCTTGAGATCGTTCAGCCCTTGGTGCGCTTGGACCGCTGGGCGGTCAAGCGCGAGGGCGAGATCGGCAAGACACTGGCCGAGCTTGCGTTCACCTGGGCGCGAGAGCAGCTGATCAGCGAGGTCGTGGCGCGCTGGGGGAAGGCGCGCGCGGCCGAAGAGGCGCTGCGCGCAGCCGAAAAAAGACTCAAGGCGGCCCAGACTGCGGCGCGCGCAGCCGAAGTGCGCTACCAGACGGGCGCGGGGACGAAGCCCGAGCTCCTTTTGGCGCGCGCGCGCCAAAAGGAAGCGGAGGCCGCGGCCTTCGCCGCCCGCGAACAATGGCGGCTTGCGCGCGCGCGGCTGGAAAGCCTCATCGGGCGCAAGGTGGAGGCGCTGGGCGCAGCCGACCTTCCGATCCGGTTGCCCGAAGGGTGGGTGGAGCGCGCGCGCACCGACGCGCTTTCGGCGCGCATCGC
>CAZTLD010000198.1:0-2400 GCA_964614395.1 uncultured Zetaproteobacteria bacterium | reverse complement strand
GTCTTAATCCCCTTCAAATCGGGTCTCGTTTCCGACTGCCCCCACCCAAAAATCCCTTTGTAAAGAACAAGTTGCGAAGCCGGTTGACGAAACATCCTGCCGTCCCCGGAGTTCACTCCCTCCATGCGCCATCTTGGCCGGAGGTCCGCCCATCGTCAAGCCGCCGGACCCCCGCGCGGGGCAAGCTCGCGCATGATCGAGCCCAGCGCGGCCCTCAGGCTGTTTTCGTCCCTCATCGCGCGGCGCACGGCATCGCTCGAGCCCCGAACGCCATGCGTCATCTGGTTGCGCAGGTCGGTGAGCCTGCGGAACGCGCCGTTTTCCTCGCGCAGCTGTTTGCGGATGGATTCGCGCAAGGCGAAGTCGTGCGGATCCTCCCCGCATGCCTCGATCCGGCGGGTGATCACCGCCTCCTGGGCGAACTGGGCAGCGCGCGGGTAATCCCGCCGCGCGAAATAGCCTTCGGCCAGCGCCCATTCGTTCGCGGCAAGCGAGGGTTCGCGCCACCACCCGATGCGTTCGCGGAGGGTATCAACAAACATCCCCGCGGCCGGGTGCGTCTCGCGATCGATGCCGTCGAACTCGGCCCACACGGTGGACAAACGGCCGCGCGCGCGCGAAGGGTCGAACACCCGCTCGAAGAACGAGGCCTCGCGAAGCCGCTGCGCGCTCGCAACGCCTGCCTCGGCAAGCAAATCGGCAAACACCGAATAGTCGCCGTCCTTTTCGTATTGCCGGAGCGCGCCGATCCAGCGCCCGAAACGCAGCAGGCCGTCGAGCCGCACCACGGGGGCGCGCTTTTCCTCATCCTCGTCCTTCGCCTCGAACATGCCGTAGTGGATGCCGGCGATCTCCAGACCGCGAACCACCTCCAGGTAGAAGGCGGCCATCAAGGCCAGCATCGGAAGCGAACGAAAGCCGTGGGTCACATCGAGATGCACGCGCGCCATGCCATCGGCCGCCTCGGCCATCGCGTTCAGAATGGCCACCTGCTCCGTCTCGTCGAGGCCGAACGGAATCAGCACGAGCCGGACCTCGCAGCCCCAGACAGCGGAAACCTTGTCCGCCACGCGGTCCAGCAGCGGCCGATCCACCGCCGATCGATCCACGGCCTCGGCCACCTCCGCCCAGAGATCGGAGCCCGCGTCGCAATCCTCCGCCAGCACATCCCACATGCTGCTGGGAGTTCCAAAGATCACGAGCCGGTCGGGATCAAGGCGCCGACGCAACGCCCGGGCGAAGTAGCGCGTTTCGATCACCTCTCCGTCCGGAAAACGGTAGGAGGCCGTCCGGTATCCTCCGTCGAAACGGCTCTGCTTGCCGAGGAAGGAGATGAGCACCGCGCTCATTCTCCCCCCTCGTAGATCGCCTTCGCCTGCCTCGCCGACTTGCCGGGCGGCGCATCCCACCAACCTTCCTCCTCCCAGCGGCGGCGGATGGCCTGATGCACCCGCGCCTTCAGATCCTCGTCCTCGATCGCCCGCCAGGCTTCGGCCAAGGATTTCGCCCGCCAGACATCCTCGGGCCGGGCGTGCTGGGCTTTCGCCAGCTCGTTCACCTTGTCCGAAAGCCAGCGCTCGGCCTCGGAATCCGCATCCGCGCCGGTCGGCTCCGCTTCTTCCGCCGCGCGAGAGGCTTCCGGCGCGCCTTCCGCGCGCGCGAGCGCCCCGTAGCCCACGCTCGTCTTCGCGCCGAAGCCGAGCCCGCAACCTTCCGCCTCATCCGTCATCCGATCCGCGAGCGCGTCCAGAAGCGCGCGCCAGTCGCCGCAGGCCCGCAACACATCATGTTCCTCCGAGACCAACGGCCATGCGCGCAGCGTCAACCGAGCCCCGGGCGCAAGCGCCAGAAAGAACACCGGCACCGGATTTTCCGCGTCGTGCGGCGTGGCGCTCTCCGGCTCGGCGCGATAGTAAGCGCCGTGGTGCGGATTGAGCACGTCCACCATCAACTCTGCGCCCGGATGCGGCACCGCGTCGGCAAAGCACAAAAGCCCGCGCCACTTGATCTGCCGCCGCCAGTTTCTTTCCCGAAGCAGACGCTCGGCGAACGCGATGCCATCCAGCTTTTGCGCTTCTTCGGGCAGCGACCCGTGCACGCGCTCCTTCCAGGCCTCCAGAATCGCCAAGGCCTGCTCGGCCGCGCGCTCCATCATCGCCCGGTATTCGTCCTCATCCTCGCCGCGATACCATTTGCTGTTCTCATCAAACCCGAACAGCGCCCAAATGTGCGCGATCGTCCAGCCGCCGCTGCCCTCGGCCGCCATGTCCTCGGCCACGCGCCGCAGCGCCCCCTTCACACCGCTCGCGGCCAGATACGGCACGCCGTACGGGTTCAGAAACGCAAATCCGTTCTCCACCGGATGCGGATTGCCGCCGCCGGTGATCAGCGGCGCGATCG